>NZ_JACHVB010000059.1 GCF_014230085.1 Ruficoccus amylovorans
GAGCGCTTTCACCCTCAACCGGGCATGCACTGCGCCTGGTGCAGCTTCCGGGGTGAGTGCGCGAAATGGACGGGAGGCGAGCGATGATCCAGGCCATCGTCATCGCCGTGGTCAGCGTCGGCGCTGGCCTCCTCATGCTGGGCAACGACAAGAACGAGCCGCCACCTCCGCCCGCCGCAGTGGTTGAGCAGGCTCCGTTTGTGCCGCTGGCCAATGCCCTGTATTGGGTGGGTGGGTGCTCGGTTGCCTGCTCGCTGATATGGGGCCGGAGCATCGTTCGGGCTGCGCAGTGCCGCAGGCAATAGCCGGTCATGCGCAGTCCGTTAAAAAAAACAACCACCCGCATCCAACCCATGAATGCCATCCTGAAAATCGCCCTGGTCGCGCTCACCGCTTACAGCGTGGGCACGCTCGTGGGGCCTGTGGCCATCGGCGCGGTCAACGAGGCCCAGGAAACGCTCAGCCCGTTCCTGGTCATCTCCGTGGCCATCCTCATCGGCTCCATTGGCTATGCCGTCGGAGCGGTGAGGCGTTCGCCCTTCGTGCCGGAATACCCCGAGTACCCGGAACGCGAACGCTACCGTTGAAGCCACCCGTGTAGTGGACAACCAATACAGCCCCGCTTCGTGTTATCCGAGGCGGGGCTTTTGTTTTTTCGCAAGCGCCAAGTCGGCGCATCACTCACCACCCTCAACTCATCAACACCATGATCACCGATACCATCGAACCCGTCTCAGCCACAACCACCAAGCCTTGCAACCTGCTCCTGCACTGCGGTAGCCACGCCGTCAGCCGTGGAGAGCTCGCGCAGGCACCGACGCCACCCCCGACCAGCACCTGGAGGCCGATTGCTCACTTAAAACTCCTGCAAGTCGTGGAGGTCGCCCTGCTTACCCAGGGCTTTGCCATTGCCGGGCAGGCGCATGGGCTCACCCATGACAACGCCCGTTACTTCGGCCTGATCGAGGTCAGCGGCTTTACCCACAACCCGGACTACCACTACGTGGTCGGCGTGCGAAACTCCCACGACATGCGCTTCTCTGCCGGGCTCGTCGCGGGCAGCCAGGTGCTTGTCTGCGATAATCTGTCTTTTTCGGGCGAGATCCAGTTGGCCCGCAAGCACACCCCGCGTATCCTCGACGACCTGCCCCGGCTGGTTGATGCCGCTGTGGGCAAGCTCAGGCGCTACTGGGACCAGCACGATTACCGGGTCATCCGTTACCGCGAGGCCCGCATCAATGACCGGCGTGCCCATGATCTGGTTATCCGCGCTGTCGATACCGGTGTCATGGCCAACGGATACATCCCCAAGGTCCTCTCTCTGTGGAGAAAGCCCCGTCATGAAGCGTTCATACCCCGCACCCTCTGGAGCCTCCAGAACACCTTTACGGAAGTCTTCAAGGGCCGCGTGGACCTACTCCCGGACAGAACCTGACGCCTGCACCGACTCCTCGACCATGAGGCCGGACTCAACTAGGCCTCACAAGCCCTTGGTGTAAACCATGGTTTACACCGGAGAAGCCCCACCATCGGCCCTACCACGATTCGGCAGGGACCCAGGGGGGCTTTTCTTTAGCTGGGAGGTTCAAGATACGGCTTTGCCTTGAATCCAAATCCTAAGTCAGCAGACTTCCTCATTACCCGGACTTCATCCGCGAACAGCTTTGCCTTGAATCCAAATCCTAAGTCAGCAGACTTCACGCATCACGACTTCCGCCATTTCTTTGCTTTGCCTTGAATCCAAATCCTAAGTCAGCAGACTCCTCGTAGGCCTTACCATCGCGCAGGCAGAGCTTTGCCTTGAATCCAAATCCTAAGTCAGCAGACTCTGTGGGCCGTGAGCGAGGGAGCGGTCGAGGCTTTGCCTTGAATCCAAATCCTAAGTCAGCAGACTGACCCGCCATGCCCGTCGCTCTCAAGAGAGCTTTGCCTTGAATCCAAATCCTAAGTCAGCAGACTCGCGACTGGGAGGACGTCGTCGCCTTTTACGCTTTGCCTTGAATCCAAATCCTAAGTCAGCAGACTCATATCTTCCGAGTACATGCGCTTGACCTCGCTTTGCCTTGAATCCAAATCCTAAGTCAGCAGACTTGCATTCCCGAGTCTGCTGACAATTAGGGCCTTACCAAAGTTGTATCTGTTCCGGGAGTCCCTCGGGGGGCATTCTTTCGGCTGGTTTGCCATGGATAACCAGGCTTCGCTGCCATTGGGATTGGGTAACGTACCAGGCCCGAACTTTTCCTTCAGGAGGAATTTCCTGTTCAACCCGACGCAGATGAGTCTGCATGCGCGAGTATGTAACCATTGGGCGGGCATATACTGAGAATTGTATCATCTGAAAACCATCGTTCAACAGAAATTTACGAAAGTCCGCATATGCCTTACGGGCTTCCTTTTCTGTGACCGGCAGGTCGAAGGCCACAATCAGCCAGCCCATTTTGAATTTGAGGGGGTCCATGGTTTATAGCTACGTGTTTGTCCAGTTAAAACGGCGCTGCGAAAACTCCGCACCACTGATTCCAGACAGTTTTTGAGATCCATCTCCAGTCCGAGGTAGCCCACACGTTCCAATATAAACTCCGTGATGTAGTGGCGAAACCGGCCATCTATCCGATAATCTCCCGCCTCGACCTCCTCCATCAGCCAACGAGCCACCCGAGAATCCACACAAGGGCGGAATGGCTCCATGATATCGTAGGCCAGCGGGGTCGAGCGCTCACGCACCTCGTGGGAGATCCCGAGGGTCGGATCAAGTCCGCATGCCAGGAGCTTCTGTAGCGTAAGCGATAACAGGACGGCGTAGCCGAAGTTCAGCAGGTCATTGACCCCTCCCCCATCGCGCGCCCGTTTAAAATCCTTCAGGCCGAGTGCATCGGCAAAAATCCCCCAATAATATCTGGCACAGGTTCCCTCCTTTGATTGAGCCTTGCCGAGGGCTCGTTTTCTCAACACATCGAGTTTGGCATGTTCCGGGACCAAGAACTCAGCATACAGAGTCTGATTTAGACACTTCGCATCGAGTGTTTTGCGCCACAGCACATCCACTTTTTTACGTTCGAGCGACAGTGCCGCCTTGGTGAGCAGGGTATCGCTTGAGCGGTTAGCGGGTAAAAGCAGGCTGACAGGCTGAAACCGCTCACAGATGACAAGTGCAACTCCGTGCTTCGCTGCCTCCAACAGCAGATGGCTATGCAATTGAGCCGAAAAGCTGGTAATAACAATGGCGGCAACATCCTCCAGCGGAGCCTGCTTGGTCCTTCCATCTTCATCAATACAGGTCAACTGCCCCTGGCGGCAACTGATGCTGCAGCGCGGTGAGTCGATGTTGATAATGTGGTAGGACATATTCTCAACCCGAGTAATCCAGTTGGCAGATGGTAAATTTGTCCTTGATCAAGCTAGATAGCCGAACATCGCGTTTGATCCCTCCCCCCTTGCTCTGCATTCTCACAATATCTGGGAATGAAAGATCAACCAACAGTCCCTTCTTACTATCGTCCTTGATTGAACGTATTCTCCACGTCCCACAGAACCGACCAGCAGGAACCGTGATAGCATTTCCGTTTCGCAGTATCCTAGGCATATATCCCAGCTTCTCGCGGACTTCTCTTAGAGTTTTCCAGACTAAAGAATGCGTAAGGATTGCTGGCTCTGGATCCAGGATAATTCCATAATTCTCCTCTACAATAAGGCTGCCCTTGAGCCGGGCGAGCTTGCCTGTCCCATCGCGCGGGCTGAGCCCGTGCAGCTTGCTCTTCTTTTCTCTGGAGGTCTTGGGCTGGCGTTTTTTGTCAGCATCCCGCATGGCCATCCCCAGAACCATCTTTTCAGGGTCATCGGGGTCCTGATGCAGGACACGCCAAGTGTTCTGCTGGACTTTGAGGCCACGCATCGTCTTGGGGATATGCTGTACGACACGGCGCTCCATCAAGCACTCGGCTATCTGATTCTTTAGCTCCACAGGCAGGTCCGAGATTTCCCAATTACCGCCGGCAGAAAATGTGACGAACTGGCCGAGGCGTTTTTTGAACTCGTCACGCTCCGCATCGCTGCCGATACGGCGGCGGCTCATCAGCTCCCACAAGCGCCCGTCACGCGGAAAGAAGTAAGCAGCCAGGCCAAGAGTGACTGCATCTAGACCATGGTGCAGATGCGTGATCTCACGAATCGCGGTTTTATTCTGTCCTTCTGTTTCCGGGGAGACACGGGCTAGGCACCCGCTCAGATTCCAAGCTTTTCTCACGGCAGCGGTAACACTACCAGCCAGCATAACGACCTGCGGAATACGCGGGCCAAGCTTATCGCTTCTTTCAGTCAACTCATCGCGCGCCTGTAGTGCGGCCAGCTTGTTTAAATGACTGGTCTGCGTTAAATCCCTCCCGGTGAAGCCACTGTCGCCCTCCTGCTGGCTATTCTTTTTCCTACGCGCATCAAACTCGGGCATAAGCAGGAGCTGCTTACGGCGCCAGCGCCGCAGATCGTCGTCGATAAAGACAGCATTGCGATTCCCCCGCGGATCGCGCCCGGGTCTGAGCTTGTCAACACAGCGCTCGTAGTTGCTCAGAGATTGCAGTTGCAGGTCCGTGCCGGGAACTTTTTCGCACTCGTGCCCAGCCATAAAGGCCCATGCGATCTGTTGCCCCTTCATGCGGTTGACCTCCGGCCACGTAAGCACCAAGGAATCCAGTGAGTCACTCGGTCGCCAGGAGCGTGGGATGATGTGCTCCCGGTCCACCTGCAGCGTAACGATGTCATCGAAGCAATAATGCTTGCCGGTAAAAGGACAGGTCCAGTTCAGGTCTTGGGCAATGCGGACTTTCTTTATCAGTCCAGCGCTAATGGTATATCTCCCTCCGTACTTGGGTAGTTCTTTCTCAATGACCTGAACGGCCCTTTTATGGTCCGCAAGCTTGAGGCCAAGAAGCTGGGCTTTCTCCTTGGCCGTTTTGGCCGAAAACTCCTGCAAGTCACGAATAACCTCCAGCGTCACCTTCCCCACTCGCGTCACTTCGCCGCCCGCATAGTTGCGGACCAGGTCACGCAGCAGTCGCCGGAAGATCAGGAGGCGATGCCGCACCAGCGAATTATTCGTCTGCGCATCAATAGAGCGCTGAAGTTGCTGGGCTACTACCTCGGGCTTTTCCTCCAGGCAGCCTCCTTTGTCCTTCGGGTCGGGCTGGCCGGCGTCAAACACCGCCTCCCAGGCTTTCTGCATCAGATCGCGGGTGTAGGGAGCACGCCCGCTCGGACGATAGGCGACAATCGAAATGGCCTCGTCTATAAAACCATCCAGATCACGAGCATTTTTGCGCGCCCGCTTCTTGTACGCTTCGTAGGCGATGTTGATGGCATCGTCGAAATCCGACAGATCCACACCGTCCGCCGCCATGTTCTCTCGCCAGCGCTTCAAGCTGGAAGGCTTGCCTTTATACAACCATCCGGCAAAACGCTTGCGTTGCCTATCGGGCAACACGGCCCACACCGGTGCAACCCTCCCTGAGGAAACCGCGTGCTTCACAGGATCGAAGGTCAGGGCCCGCTCCATCTCAGGAGTCAGAAAAAGCGAGTCGGCATTGGCGGGCTCGGCTCCGGTGATCTCCCGCAGCGCCTTTTTCAGAGAGGTCTTGGTCAGGTAGCCGGATTCTTCCATCGCCGCATGCACATGCACGCGTTCTTCCGCACTCAAGCGACGCGAATCCTCCCCGGACTTGCCCTTCACACGCAAGTTACACAGGAGCATTCCCCACCGATAACGGTAGAACTCGCGACAATGCTTGGCCGGGACCTTTTCTGCGCTGATACGGCACAACGGGATGATCCGGTTATCAAATCGCGGCACCATCTGCCCGAAAAGCAGCCCCCCGTGAAAGCGTCCAGGCAAGCGGATGGACGGACAATCCACCGCCTTCCAGGCGTTTTCCGCATCCCCACACAAGCAGGTGACAAAGGCTTCATCGCAACCGTCCAGCTTTCCAATATGGGCACGCAGAATGCGCACAACCTCATCCCGTACGACCCGCCGCGGGAAGGCAGCATCGTTACCTTTAAAATAGGCCTCCAAAGCCGGAGCCCGCTTCGAGACGGGGTCCACACCGAGGAACGCACACACCGTCTCGGCCATCGTCATGGCCCCATGCTGCGCCATCAACCGGTTCGCATTTTCTTCCTTTTTGCTGTCCTCGTCCTGTTCCTTATCCGTCTTTGCCAGCGCCCAAAGCGCGTTTCCATCGTAGCCGCGATTATGCGCATACCAGCGGATGACATCCCACAGTTCGGGCCAGCTTAACGACTGTCGATATCCTCTGATGACCTGCGCGGCCAGCAACCAGGGAAAGGCATGCCCCCGGCCCTGATCCATCCGCTCCCTGAGCTGTGCCTCCGTAAAGGCTCCCACGTGCACAAGCAGCCTGCCGAGCCGTTTGATACGGTTACGCGTAGCGGCAATATTCCGACGGTTTCGCCGAAAAGCCGCACGGGCGTGGTTCTGACAATCATCGGGGCTGAAGATGACCGCGCCACATCCCAGTATCTGAGGCATCGCACCGGTTTCTTCAATCGCTGCCCAGCCCAGCGAAGCATGGCCAATATCAAATGCAAACGAGACGGGGTTCATACCCCATGATCTACAGCATTTTATCCTTGATACAATTGAATAATTTCAGTTTGCTTTGCGCGGATTCAAGACAAAGTTAGTAACGCAGGCGTACGGTCACTATCTGTCATGCAGGTACACCAGCCCAAGAAAGCGTTTCAAGCATTAACGCGGACTTCAGGGTCCGCGTTTTTGTTTAAATTCACTTGGTCGAGCACTCCCCGACACATTCCTACCTCCGATGCACCCGACTGCTGGGGGCCTTACGGGCTACCTTTGAATCCTCGGGCATGTCTGGAGTCAATAGCTGCCACGCCCTTAAGCCATAGGGGATGGCAAGGCGTTCCACGGTCGAGAGCCAGATCTCTTTCTTCCGGGCACCCTCGATGTCCTGATAGAACTTGTAGCCGATGCCCGCGAGCTGGGCAAACTCCTCCTGTGTGAGGCCATGCCTGGCCCGCAATGACCGTAATCTGTCTCCCAGTTCCGCCAGCGAATTATCCACCCCACAACCATATGATCGTAGGGCTTGACAGGTAACCCTACGATCTTAGGGTTTTTGTGTTAGTCGGTCCGTTTTAAGGATCGAAACAACCCACGGATAACTCGATGAAAACACCAACCTGTCTCCTGCGGGGTCGCAGTTGCTTTTGCTTCTCCGCGCTGCTTCTGTGCCTTATCGCCACCATCTGCCTGTTGGGGTGCTCAGAGCAGCCCAAGAAACCAGAACTGCCCGTGCACGTGAGCTTTCGGCAATCTGTGCTGGGGAAGGGAAAGGTCGTCATCTTCTCCAATACCTCGAACAAGCTCCTGAGTCCTGTCGTCTATGTTGAAAACAGGACCCTGCGAGAGAGGTATGAGTTCTATTTCATTATCGAGCCTCACCGCACCGTTGAAATCGGTGTACTGGAAGTGCCGTGGGATTTTCTCCCCGGTGAGTACATGAAGATCAGCCACGACGGCTACTCGAACAAGTACCTGAAAGTACCCTGACATGGACTCTGTCACCACAACAACCTCAAGCGTTGGCGCTAGTCTCTATCGGGCCATATTCTGGACCATCCTTTGGGGCTTTTGGGCATGGGCGGTATGGAAACAAACCAAGTCACTCTTGCGGCTCTGGATCAATTGCCGGTACTTGCGAGCGATGCTCAGGAGCAAATCCACTTGCACATGGATGCTTCCGGGCAACAGGCCGACATCCCTTCCCCGGGGAGTAGGCCGTAACCGGTATCGGCTAGTGCTGTGCATGGGAACGCTGCGCTACCGGGAGAAACTCTATAATCTACTCGGACTAGCCCTGTGTGCAGGCATGTACGTTGGGTTTTATTTTTATGGCCGCTAAAGCAGCGAGCAATTCTCCGGGGTGGCTACACACACTCGGCCAATGGCGAATGGGCATGATGCTCTTTGCCTGCTGCCTGTTTGGATCCGGTGCCTCGCTGGAGGCAGCTCGATTGTATCCAGAATCTCACTACAGAGATTGTGCTGCTAGGGTGTTGAAGGGGGAAATGGAAATCTCCCTTCCCAACGGAACACGTTGTGACATCCTGACCGACGAGTACGCGATTGAGGTCGATTTTGCCGACAAGTGGGCCGAGGCCATTGGGCAGAGCCTGAATTATGCGGCCCAGACTGGCAGGCGTGCCGCGATCATCCTCATCATTGAGAAACCGTCCCACCAGAAATACCTCCAGCGCCTGGAGGGAGTCATCGAGAGCCATGCCTTGCCGATAGTGGTTCTGCCGTACCGGCAGGGGCATTGCTTCCCCTGCGACAATCCATGAACACGCCACCTCTTCAAGAACACGATCCATCGTCAGAGCCCGAAGCTCCGAACCCGGTAGAGTCAGGTACTTGGAACAAGCTCGCTGGGCTTTGGGAACACGAACGGCTTAAACGCTTCAGGGAGAGTGGCTGGTATATTCCGCTGCTGGTTGTGCTGGGGATTGCGCTCTTTGCCGGTCTGTGGGGAGACAACCACGATGAGGAAACCGGCTTCATCGCCGGGCAGCCCTTGAAATCAGGGGCAACCTATTACGTCTGGATCAGCGAGGTCAACCTGTTCTCCCGTCCGGGAGGCTGGGACCTGGATGGGAGTGCCCCGGATATCGCTTACGAACTCTATACCGGGCACGGCAATGAGCGCATTTTTAAGAGCGATGTACGCCATGATACCCTGCTGGCCCAATGGTCCGAGATCGGGCTGAGGTACTCGGGCGAGATACTCGGCTTTGCGACAAGCGGAGCGGGCACGGTATCGCCCGAGGAAATGATTCAGGCCGCGAGGCTATTGGCAAC
>NZ_JACHVB010000060.1 GCF_014230085.1 Ruficoccus amylovorans
GCGGCCCAGACTGGCAGGCGTGCCGCGATCATCCTCATCATTGAGAAACCGTCCCACCAGAAATACCTCCAGCGCCTGGAGGGAGTCATCGAGAGCCATGCCTTGCCGATAGTGGTTCTGCCGTACCGGCAGGGGCATTGCTTCCCCTGCGACAATCCATGAACACGCCACCTCTTCAAGAACACGATCCATCGTCAGAGCCCGAAGCTCCGAACCCGGTAGAGTCAGGTACTTGGAACAAGCTCGCTGGGCTTTGGGAACACGAACGGCTTAAACGCTTCAGGGAGAGTGGCTGGTATATTCCGCTGCTGGTTGTGCTGGGGATTGCGCTCTTTGCCGGTCTGTGGGGAGACAACCACGATGAGGAAACCGGCTTCATCGCCGGGCAGCCCTTGAAATCAGGGGCAACCTATTACGTCTGGATCAGCGAGGTCAACCTGTTCTCCCGTCCGGGAGGCTGGGACCTGGATGGGAGTGCCCCGGATATCGCTTACGAACTCTATACCGGGCACGGCAATGAGCGCATTTTTAAGAGCGATGTACGCCATGATACCCTGCTGGCCCAATGGTCCGAGATCGGGCTGAGGTACTCGGGCGAGATACTCGGCTTTGCGACAAGCGGAGCGGGCACGGTATCGCCCGAGGAAATGATTCAGGCCGCGAGGCTATTGGCAACAGACGGGGCAAGCCTGACCATCAAGGTGCTTGATAAGGACCTGACGACAGACGAAGTCGCGGGTGCCTATACGCTGGCCCTGGATGAACTCCACACTGGCAGTAACGCCTACACCGGGCAGCGCATGGACGGGGTGAGCGAGGTCTCAAGCCTGAGCCTCGAAATCGTCCCCACCGAACTCCTGACCGATTACCTCAAGCAGAAGTATGCCCGCTGAGATGAGACGACGTAAGCTGGCCGGTATCCGCAGGCTACTCCTTTTGAGCGCGGTTACGCTTGGACTGGGGCTTGTTTTGCCGTGCCTGAGAATGAAGCCCGGCTTTTGGGGCGTGGAGAATTACCTCCCGGTCGGTGAGCCCGAGAGCAAGTCCATCCTCTCGGGCATCTGTCACCTGGCCCTCTCCGGGGATCTCTTTCTGGCCAGTCTTCTGCTGGGGTTCTCAGTGCTATTCCCTGTCTGGAAGCTCTGCGTATTTTACAGCGCTGTCTATCGACTGGAGCATGGGCTTCCGGCTACGCAGTCGCTCAAGTTTGCCGGGACGCTGGGGAAGTTCTCCATGCTGGATGTGATTGTCATGGGCATGCTCGTCCTGGCCTTTCAATCCTTCCCCGGCGGTACACGCATTCATATCGAATGGGGCATCGGATTTTTTCTGCTCTCCGTCATCCTGAGCATCGTCGCGTCTATCCAGATCAAGCCCCTGACGCATTAGGCTTCCCTTCATTAACCCTGACCGAACAGAACATGATCGTACAGCTCCTGACATCACTGGGCATCGCACTCGCGTGCTGGGCCATGAATACACCGTTGCATGCCGATGACACATTGGGAATCGACCCCACTTATGACGACGATCGCTACATCACTTCCTTCGAAATCACTCAGGGCGGGAAGACTATCCACACCATCCGTCCACGCTACGCTGATGTGCTGAAGGAAAGCACCTGTCTGGAGTTGCAGTATGAATGGATGTCCCACTTATCCCCGTTAAAGCCGTGGGATGCTATCACCTCACCGGCAGTTCCAGCGCTGGTCGTTATGGAACGCGAGCGGGAGTTTCCAGTCACAGGTGCCCCCGAGTGGGTCATGCGTATTTTCCTGCTCGAAGATGGCCAGATGCGTGAGCTTCCCCCCATACGCGGTGGGGGTGAGGTCTATTACTTCTGCGACTTTGACTCGGACGGCACGCTGGAGTTTGTCAACGAGGAAGGTCATTCCGTCAGGGCCGATGGCACTGTGCCGCAGTCAGAGAGGGTCTATAGGTTCGATGGGGAGCAGTACAGGCCGACGAGGTGAGTTCGTCGCGGATCGTATCGTGGGTTGTGGTATTTTGGGGGATAAAAAAACGAGCCCGAAATTAGCTGAGCTCGTTGGAATATGCGGGGATCTGCTTTAAACCCTTTGTGGGGATTGGCCGTTTTTGATGGCCTCGAAGGTTTCCTCTACGTCCACGCCGGGTTTAAGGTAGATCGTGATGTTGCGCTTCTCGCCTCCGCTCAGCCGAACAGAGCGCTTTTCTGATACGGTGTAGCCGAGCAGTTTTAAGTAGGTCCCGAGCTTTTTGTCGTTGGGCAGCGAAGCAAGCTGGGCAGCGGTATGTCGGGTGTGTGGGTCCGACTCGATCCCATGTTTTTCCTTCAGAGCCTGGAGGTACACAATGCGGTCGTTGATCCACGGCCCTTCCCACTCACTGATCCAATTCTGCAACTCAACGGCCCCGGCGGGTATTGCTTCCTCAATCATGCGGATCGTTCCACGGGTTCTGGGAGCTTCGTAGGTCTCCAGGAAGCTATCGCTCACCAAGTGTCCCATGAGGGCTGCGCGGAAGGCCGCTGGCTCTTCGCGAACCATCCGGTAGAGCCTGGGATAATAATCCGGGTTCTCCAGCACCCATGCCCGCAGTTCGTCCTTGTGGTTTACCCACTGGCTGGTCAGGACGCAGAAGCGACGTTCGTTATCCGAGACCGGCAGGCTGTCGGAGTGGTTGGTGGCCGCTAGGTAGTTCGCGGTAGCGCGGGCCTCGCGGGGGGCTTTACGCATTTCGCGCAGGCTGATACGACGGTTGCCGATCAGGCTCTTCAACCGTTCCAGCGTGTCGTACTTGCGGACGTTGTCCAGTTTCAGCTCCTCGACAAAGGTCAGGCACTTCCCGTAGGCGGGGGAGGCGAACTTGTCTTCAAGGTTGCTGGACTGGAGGACGCCGACATTGGGCTCCCCGAGTGCCGCCTCCATCAGCTCACGGAACCAGCTCTTTCCGTCGCCCTGGACCCCGTACAGGATTATCATCCAGGGCCTAAGCTGGCCGGGGTTCTGGACGCACCACGCGAGATAATCCAGCAGGAGCGCAGCCTCTTGCTCATCTGAAAACAGATGGTTGATGTGTCCGACAAGCAGTTCACGGGCGAGATCGACCCTGTCGGGAAGCGCGTCCTTGGGATACTGGACGGGCCGATACTGATTCAGTAGACGCTCCCCGTTCTCGTGCACGAAGACCGGGCGTGCTTCAGCCGGGGCATACTCCCTGCCAGCCACTTCTGGGCAACGTTCGATTGTATAGGTGCTCGGGGACTCGGTCGAAACCTTGTCCCCGTTACGGACGACCGGGCGGTCACTGGCATACTTGAGGTCGAAACCTCTGCGCGTGCGGGCAGTCCCGCTGTGGACATCGACGATCTCATCGGCCACAAAGTGCTCAATCAATCGCTGCTGCTTGTAAGAGCTGAGCCTGCTTTTTCTTTCATACATTGCTGATAAACTAAGAAGGTTTTACGTCCTTAGCTAGTGTCGTGTTAGCTAAGTTCTTAACAAATGTTAATGGCCACAAAAAGGCACAAGAAGCACAGAAAACTTCGTGGATACAGAGTTCGCTCTGCGTCTTTGCGCCTCTGCGGTGAAAATATTTTTATCAGGAACTAAGCTAACGGGACACTAGGTCAGCCCCTTTATTTTTTAGCTCATGTCCCCTCTGTCCCTTGATTGTCCCCTGATATTTTTCAGCAGGGGACATCCGATAACCATGATGAATAAAGGGATTAATGGCTTTTGTCCCCTTGTCCCCTCACAACACATCATTTAGAAAAAAACAGCAGACATACGAATGACAAGGGAGAGAGGGGAGAAGTAAACGAAGCTAAAATCATCGGGGGACAGGGGACAGAGGGGACAATACGGTTAAAGCAGAGATTCGGCTCTGACGCTCAGGGGGGCATACAAGAGAAAACATTACTTTCTCCTTTCTCGCTGCCAGTGCCCATTCTTTGGCAGCTCTATCCCGCGCTTGAGGCAGCGTTTGCGGATAGCCTGGTCTGACACCCCGAAATCATCGGCCAGGCGCGATAAGGGCTTTTCCCAGACCAGCACCTTAAGGTCATGGTCGGAGGGCCAGTTGTTGAGGCCCTGTCCCATTGGAAGATGGACTTTGATGGTTTTCAGCGATTCAGGAGAAATTTCCCAGTAGGCATCGACGGACTTGGGATCATCGATGACGTCGCGGTAATGGCGCTCGATCATCGTTCTGGATGTGCCATTGTTGAACGCCGTATAGGCGTCATCCTTGTCACGCTCCAGTTGAAAACTAATCGAGGTGTGCCGGATAATGTCCTGCACCCAATGCTCGGCTTGAGTGGCTACCTTGAGAATCTTCATCTTATATGCTGCGCCCTTGGGCTGACCTGTAAATGGAAACTTTTTCAGCCAGGCGGAAAGTATCTCTGGCTTGGGAACCCGCCTGTTCATCTGACGACGTAATTTTCCCCCTGTGACAACGATGTATTCGTCCTTAATGTTTTTGGTCTCCAGGTCGTCGATCTCACTGGGACGTAATCCCGCAAAGAGCCCAAGTGCAATGGCCGGGGCCATGGCTCCATCACTGTAGATCATGGACGCGCGGAGCAGGCGCTTAGTTTCATCGAGGGACAGGATTGAAACCTGGGAGTTGTCGGCTGGCAACTGGTCGAGCCTGGCACACGGGTTTTCAACCGCATAGTGATGACGAACACACCAGTTGAAGAAGGTGCTTAGGCTGCGCCTGTAGGTTCGCTGCGTGTTGTTATTCTTGTACTTGGACAGCAGTGGCTCAATGACTTTCAGTCCGATCTGATGCACCAGCGTATTCGGATCCATACGCTGGAGGAGTTTCAGGCCTGTCGTGTAGTAGGCGTGGGTCCTCTTACGATGTCCCTCTTTGCTTTTCAGAAAGCGTTCAATCGCAGCCCCGATGGCAATATCTTCGAGCTCAGGCTTATAGTGTTGGATGAGGAAATGAACAGCCCCGTCCAAAGATAATCCTGTTTTGTCGTGGACTATGGTTTCCAGCTTTCGGTAGTGGGCTACAATCTCAGCCACTGACGTCCCCGATCCTAAGTTGATAGCACTCTCTGCATCTGCCAACTGCTCACGGGATAAAGCAGTGCGTTGGAGTTGATAGTTGATGGCAGCCCCCTCAGCCTCGGTTTCTATGCGTGCTCTGTGTTCGACAGCATCGGCTTTGTAGCGGAAATTCTTCCGTTCTCGCTTCCCATCGGGCCAGTAACCAGACACTTTCCAAGATGTGGTGCCGCTATCGTTAGTGTACGCTTTGACCTGAAAACGCTCAACTCTCTTGGGCCGGGACATAATTCATACTGGTCAACTATTTGGACAACTGCCAATTGCATTACTATTGAGACCAATATAAGCTAAAGTAGAACAAAAAGTTACGCTTTAAATATTAACGTTTTACACCCAGTAGGTCTCAGGTTCGAGCCCTGCAGCGCCCACCATTACTTTTCAACACGTTACGCTGTGTTTGAGCAGCTTACGAAATTTAAGCGAACAAGCCCGAGTGTAGTCCATGCCTTGGAGGTTGGTTTCGAAGGGATCGGGTGCGATTTCTTTTGCAGCTCCTTGAGTTGCTTGGCCTGATTGATCTCAAGCATCCCGAGCTCGCGCTTCCAACGATAGAAAGTCTGCTCGCTGAGCCCTGCCTCCCGCAGACATCAAGGATGGGTTTGCCCGCATCGGTAGCCCGTAATATCCGGATTTTTCTGTACTGTATCGCTTGCCTTTCATACCCTGAGTCCTTCCCAGACGAACGACGCAAGCGGACCAGTTTATGTGGACACGGTCACCGTTGTTGACTCCGTTAAGACAAGCGAAGATGCCCGCCCGGCCTCATTCAGCTTTCTTGAGTAGAAGTGTTTCTCAGGAGATTAAGGTTGCGAAAAAAGCGCAGGCGGTAGTTTTCACGACGACCTTCATTTAGATACAATATGCCGATGTAGGGACGATCATCAGCGATACGTGTCGATGTGCTGTAAATCATTTTCCAGGCACCGCTATCCCAGGTGGCGATCTTGACGGGCAAGTTTGGCGTATCGCTTTTGGGGATTTTGAAGATCATCGACTGGGAAGGCTGCAGCATCTGCTGTGAGCCACGCAGCTCCGCTGCCATCTGACGAGATGTCAGATTAATGAGCATCACATCCCCGTCCGGGATATGCTGGGGAGAGGCATCGACCGCAATCGATCTCAAACCACCCTGCTCAGCGACGATAAAAATGATAAACTGCTGGCTAGCCTGCGGAATTTGGCAGTCCATAATGGGCCGGTACTGCGGCTGCCCGTCCAGTGCCGACATCTTGCGATAGATCGGCATGGGGTTGGGGCCGTTATAGCCTTGGGGCTCCCCCAGTTGGCAGACTCTGTACTTGAGCGGCACGTAGTCCGAACCATTTTTGTAATACAGGTCAACCGGCAGGCCCTTCTCAGGCAACGCCGCCGACGACGACTGATTCCACAGCATCGCCACAAAGCTGGCCTTGGCCGACGTGAGGGGTTCAGCAGCGGCAGATACCGCCACCGTCAGGGTCGAGGGCAACAGCAAAAGAGAGATAAGCCTGCATAGGTTTCGCATGATGTTTTGGTGTTGAGGATTGAGAGATTAAATTTCGCTGGGGTTCAGCCAACGGAAGCTCACGATCTCGAAGCGACGCCCGAACGCTTCATTTACCGCGCTGAGGGAGCTCGGCTCGGTATCGGGGCTTTGCGAGTCGTCCACATAGTCGGTGGTGCGCTGCACGACAGCCTCGGCGTAAGCAGTCCCCATGACCTTTCCATAGCGGTCTTCACTCTGTCCGGCCACGCGAATGACAAAGGTGTCGGAGCGCACCGTCATCGCCGAGCCAAGCGCGGATAGCACATCGACCTGGGAAAGATAGCCGGGGAGGTTCAGTCCGACCGGCGCGAGAAAGCCCTTGTTCTTGTCAAAGTCGGTCGAGACAAGGTCGCTGGCATCGACCAGCAGGCTGGCATCGGCGTAAAAAGGTTCGTTAACCTGCGAAAGCTCGAGCGCCGCAGCCAGTGCTCCGCGCAACTGCACCATGGTCCCAAGCGTGTACGCGCTGTCATGATAAACTGAATACGGGTCAGGCGCGCGGGAGGAAAGCCCGCCGCGATGATAAAGGCTGTCGGTGTCGAGCACGCGATTAACAAAGGCACTCATGGAGGGGAACGGCCCGCGCAGGCGTACCTGATCGACGATGCGCTCGGCCAGGTCTCGGATCTGATCGTCACTGATCCGGCGGTAGCCTTTGACCGATCCGCTCTCATCCGCCCCGAGGTCGCCGGTGTCGAGCGCCGAGCCCACGGCGGTATCCAGCCGGGTGTAGAGACTACCCTCCCCGCTTTCCCCGTCAAAATCGACCCCGCGCAAGCCCGCGAGAAAGGCCGCCCAGGCATCGACCGAAGTAGAGTTTACATTAAACCCGCCGACGAGTTGGAGGCCCTCCGCCGCCCGGTCATAGTTGCGAAGATCACCGGCCAGAGCATCCGCATCGACTGCCAGCAGCGGATTAAGCGGATCGGTATCGGCGCCGCTCTGCGGAATCGTGGAGAAGAAGTACCGGTCAAAGAGCACATCGTTAAGCAGGTAGGAGAAATCCCAGATGTACTGGTCAAAACGGGTTGTGCCAGAGGGTTGGCTGAAGTAGAGGGTGTCGCCTAAATTCCGGATATACGGGTTGGCGTAGGATGAACCGATCGCATAGGCGGGCGCGTGACCGTCTCCGGCCGCGTTCCAGGTCTCGGTGTTTCTGGGCAGCTTGACCGGGGCCGTGATGTTCGCCTGACTCAGTTGGGCGAGAGAAAAGAGCGGTCCGTGAGGCAGGTCGTAGAGGATAGCCTCGGTGGCTCCGCCCGCACTGGTGGTAGTCCCGACATAGCCGTTGGCACTGCCGGGCAGTTGAATCTGGTAGCTCTCGGCCTCGCTGTCGGCGAGAAATCCGCCCCGAAAAACAGCCTGGTTATCATAGCCCATCCCATAGGCCTGATCGAAGTAATCGTAATTGGGGGTAAAGGCCCGCGGGTTAAAGAGACCGGCCCAGGCGATGTTGGCGGAGTTGGGTAACTGGCCGCCCGCGAAAGGTAATCCCGCGACAAAAATGTATTTGGGATCCGGATACACGGCTCCGGGCAGGTCATAGGTCTGCACACCGGTAACCGGCCCAACATTGGAAGCGCGTATGATCGCCTGGTAATCGTCCTGACCGTCTCCTGCGAGAAAGATATCGTAATAGGGGTTGGTGGTGCTGTTGATCTTAAAGCTGATCGTGTATGCGACCGAGTTTGCGCCGGTGCTCGTATCGGCGGGCTCAGGCGGGATGATTTCGCCCTCGGTCCTGATACTGTAGTCGTTCACATTCGGACAGATAAAAGCAGCCCCCTGCCGGTAGCCCACTTCCAGCGTGTTGGGCGTGCTGGTATTGCCCCAGGCGGTGGTGGTGGACATCTGCGGGTAGCCGTCCGGCGCGCTAAAGGTTACGCTCTGGCCGGCGGGGATCAGCGTGGCCGGGAGGGTAAAGTTCGTCGCTCCGAGATAGAGCGTTCCGGTGTCGGACACATTGTCCTTACCCGTTATGGTAGCATCAATACGGATGCCGTTCTGACCGTTATTGAGCTTGGAGACCACCGTCATCGACGGGCATGACAGCGCAAAGGCATAGGGATTCCAAACCTGGACGACCGGCATATAGTACAACCGCACGGCCCCGGCAGAAACATCCGCATAGATACCGAGTTGATAATAGCTGATGACCGGGTGGACCCCCATCTGGTAGGGACTCCCCGAAGGGCGGTCCGGCCGGGCAGTCATGCTTCCGTTGGGAGAGCGCAGGTTATAAAAATCCCGCAAGACTCCCCACTGCGCGTAATTACGATTGACCGGATTATTTACGTCGAGCGCGGCGGCACCGCCCAACGTCGGGCTGACGATGAAGGTGGAATCACTGATACCTGAAGGGGCGGAGTTCCCCTCGTCCAGTCCGTAGGTGAGATCTTTTTTCAGACCACCGTTTTTTACATCCACCAGCACGCTTCGTGACTGATAGGTGAAATCGTGAAAGTGGTCGCGAGCCGTTGCATCGCTGATGGTCTGGTTGCTATCGGCCAAAGGCAAAGCGGTAGCCGACAAAACGCGGGCGAGCCTGGCCTGATCAAGCCCCTCGAAGTCCTCGTCGGTGGCCTGGGCCTTAAACGCCGCCTGACTGCGCCAATCATCGCCGCCGCCGATCTGCTGTTCGCTCAGGTTGATACGTGCCTTGATATTCTCATCGCCCACCCACCAGGCATAGCGCCCGGCATAGTCCCCCTCATCAAGCGTGACCCACTGCGCGCGCACCGGGTCGTCCGGGGCATCGCTGAGCGCCCCCACAAGCACCACTGAATTTTCATCGTCGAGTTCCGTCTCCTCGGTGATATAGCCCCCGGGATAGTCTCCGGTGCCGGTCAGATCGTGGACATAAAGCTCGTTACCGCTGACGAGGACGGCGGGGAGCTTGTCGAAATTATGTCCCGGCACTGCTCCGGGATCGGCATGCTCGGAGCCGCTCACATCCCACACCAGGGTGTAATAGGGATTCCCGGGCGTAGCGAAGACCATGTCAGCCGAGTTCGCCTGTGAGGAAAGCAACGAGCCCACAATATCGGCCCGCGCCGTCACGCGTTGATCAGGACCGGCCGCCTGCTGAAGCTGCCCCAACCCGACCCGCAAAGCGAACAAGGCGTTGGCGCGGGCTTCCTGCTGGTAGCGGCTCACGGCAGAGGTAGCGGTCTCCACCCGCACCATCGTCGAGAGGGATGTCACCAGCAACACACACAATCCCATCAAGAGGATAGCAATGATCAGCGCGAAACCTCCACGCTGCCGCCGCAAGGGAATGCGGCGCGTCCCGAACATCTCCGCCGCCGCAGCGGAAGAGCGCTGGCGCAAGTGCTGTTGTATGTGTTTTGACATCATGACCTCAATGTGGGTTTGCGGTGAACGTGCCGCCGAGGGGGACAAGCGTTGTCTCCCCCGGAATACTCAAAAGCGGAAAAGCAGTGCGTTGCATGCCCTGCGCGTCGATCGCCATCCCCGGATCAGCGGTGAGCACAAACGTCGTGGTCTGCGCCTCCGGGGGTTCCGTGCCTGTGAGTCGCACGGCGTGCGCGCTCCCGTCTGAGAAACGCAGGGCGGCCCACCCCTCCGGGGGCTGCGGCATCTTTCCGTCAACGGTCAACAGCCACTGTCCCTCCGCTCCGGCGGTAAGGCTCTGCACGCCAAAGGCCGATGCAGACTCGCCGCCAGCCAAGAGGACTCCGCCCTTGGTCAACTGGCTTCCGGCAGCAGCCCAAGTCCAGAGAATGCTTCCCCCTGACTGGGAAACCCCGGCGGCGCGTCCGCTCAGGTGGTAGCCATCGATGGTGACATCCGCCCCCGGCAGCCCCAGTATCCAGGTGTCGATACGGTTGGGCAACGTTACCCGTACGAGTATCCCGGCCCCATCGTCCGTGCGTTTCCACTCCACGTGCTGGATTAGTGAAGACTGACCGGCATCGACCGGCTCATAAAGCGCTCCCCAGAGCGTAACCTGCTCCGGGCTCACTGCGCGCTGGCGCATCAGATGCCAGCCCGGGAAATCGTTCTTTTTCGAAGCGTCCTGGTTGGTCGGGCGCAGGCGCGGCATCTGGCTGAGCCAACTGGTTGAGCCCGGCTGCGGTGCCAGGTACAAATCGAGCGCGACTTGACTGTCTTCGCCGGTCCAGGTGATGTTAAAACTCTTATCGCTCTGCACACGCTTCGGATTGCCCAGCATCTCCGTCCATGAGCTGCCCTTTCCCTGATCCTTTAGAACTTCCGCCAGGTTATCCTTACCGCTCGGGGTCAGCGGGACGCTGACTTCCTGATCGACCGGCTCGTCTTCGCTCTGCCGCAGAAATGAGCGGTGGAGCGTTCCGCCCTGAAGCCAGAAGGCGTCCACCACGTACCCAGTCCACTGCCCGGTCGCGACCTGTATGAGGGCGCGTTCGCAGAGTGTTGCCTGCTCGGCTTCGGGACCGGGTGAGGCGGCGGCCACGTAAGTGATCAACCCAGAGGAAGAGGTCCCATCGTCAAAGCCGAGAATAGCGCTCCTGGCCCACTGCCCTCCCCAAACGCCGTGAGGCCCCTTACCATAGCTGGCATTATCCGCGACCACGATCGAGGTGTTGTGGGCGTAGGGAGACATGTGAAAATAGCGGTTGTTGGCAGGCCGGAAGGGATAACCCGCGTCGGGAAGTAATTCCTCTCCGTGAGCCCATAGTTGCAGGCTCAAACGACTATCGTGATAATGTCCGCCGCCATAGCGCCCTCCCCCGGTGAGCGTGGGAACGGACAGATGCGTCTCCATATCCGGTCCCGGCACCGCGAAGTGCCCAAAGTCAGGAAAAACGATCACCTTGGGAGCGCGTGGGTAGGCATCCACCGGAACAGTCCAGTGGGTGTCATTCACGGTGATCGGATGGCCACTGGGCATGGAAAAGTCGGCCAACACTTCGTTAATGCGCTGAAGTCTTTCGCTGAGACGGTCCAACTCGTTATCCGGATCTTCGATCAGACCGGCGTCACCCCCCGCGCGGAGCATCGGCAGGAGCGCTTTCAAGTTACCGGTGACTTGTGTGCCATAGGAGACGGACCCCTCCTGCCACATGAGATCCGCGTGCCAGAATTCCGGGCTGTAGGCGAGCCTGTCAGCTACCTCCAGGCACAGTTGCATGAGGCTGGCATCATTGAGCACGAGAGCCAGCGAGGCCGCGTGCCGAAGTCCGTAGGGCGTGTAGTTCGTCACCTGCCCGGGCCGCTGCAAGATCTCTGCAAAGGAATCGGCATAATCCCAGAGCCAGTCCTCCACGTCATCGCGGATGGCTAAAATCTCGCCATCGGCGTTTTTCACGGGCCAGACCGGGGCATCCTTGACCAGCGCGTAGGCAATCACCGCCGGATAGGGAATCCACTGGCCCTCCGTATGAATCGGAGCCGGGGGAACAGGAGTCTGCCGGGAGGCGAGGCCCCCAAGAATGGCCGCAGCCTTTTCGGCATCCGCAACCTCTCCGCTCAGCCGATAAAGATGGGCCATCCGCCAGGCTGTCCACTCAATCGGTGGCCGCCCGTAGCTGACAAACTCTGCGCTGGAAGCAGCCTGCTCGTAAAGCTGTCCATCGCTGGAAGCCCGTGCCGCAGCCGTCGCCGCTTCCAGCTCCGGTACCTGGGCCTCCCCGGGAGATGCCGTACTCCACGCGGCTCCGTCCCAGGCCGGGTTCGCATAGGTGTACAGCGGCAGCAGGCACAGGAGACTGACTCTTGTGATCAAATTCATAACACTGAATAGTTGGGGTTGTTTTCAGGCCGAGCTCAGGCTCCTGACCGAGAGATACATTCATTCATTGAGGTAAAAGACCTCCGCGTAAGTGGGGTTTTCGATGTAGCGGACGCTGCCGTCCCAGTAGCATACGTTAACGCCGGCGCCGTGTCGCCACCCGTCGGCTCCCTTCACCTTGGAGATAAACCTGGCCTCGCTTTTGTAATCATTGGTTGCGGGTTGGTCCGCGTCGATAAATGCCGGCGAACGCGCCGGGTCGTCGATTTCATTGATCCGGCTCCACTCCTGATTCTCCTTTAACAGCAGATAGGAGAGCCGGGCCCACTCGGAGTTACCACTTGCGAGTTCTTTGATGGCTTCTTCGTCCTCCGGGCAGGTAAAGACTTTGGAGGTGCCGGAAGCCCTCTGTTTCACGTCCAGGTAGTGGTAAAGCTGCTGAAACCAGTAACCGCTTTGGATGTACGGGGTGGAAATCAGCTTCCCGCCATGCTCATTGGTGTAAAGTTTACTGGCCGTGCCCAGTTGGCGCATATTGGATGCGCAGATACTCTGGTTTGCCTTATGCCGGATCATCCCTGAGACCGGGATAAGGATGGCTGCCAGTATACCGATGATTACGACAACCGCCAGCAGTTCAATCAAGGTGAATCCTTTGGATAAGGCCTTGGGCTTACTACAAAAATTAAACATACTTAATTTATTTATATATTCCGATTTTTGCGAGACATGCCTAACTTTACTAATATCGGTCAAAAAATTGACTTATGTACTCTTAATTCCCGTCTGTCCCGAGTTTAGATCTATAAAGCAACTTGGATGCCAACAGGCATCAGGAGGCGGCTAAGGCCGCACACGAATTGAGAATATTATGATTTAAAAGCCGTTCCCTCGCCATCTTCAATGGCTCCAGGTGACAAGCCTGGTAGTAATGCGGAAGCGGGGAGACGACTTTGTCCTGTAGAAAGTTTTCCAGATCTTTGCCGGCCAGTTCACAGGCACGGATATCTCCATCAAAAAGGTCTAAAATCGTCTCCTCGATACCGCTGCTGGCACGATCCGGCTCCAGTTCGAGGTTAACGATCTGCTCCTCAAGCTGCCGGACCCAGCCCCAGCCGCGATCGGCATGATAAGTCAGACGCTGGAGAATCTCACGGATCTGACGGAACGCTTCCCCCTCGCCGATGCCGTCGAGAAGGCTCAGGCACGCATCCAGCCCCTCGGCCGGCGCGCAACCATTGTATAAAATCAGGGCCGTGTTCACGAGCGAATCAAGGGCACCGTCCACGGGAGATACCTGAATCCGGCCGCTGGCATAACGGCTCCATGCGGTCGCAAATACTCCTTGGAGCTGAAAACGCGGGGTCAGTTCCGCCCATCCCTGAGTCGCCTGGGCACGATCACGCGTCAGAGGCAAATTCGCAGCGGGTCCGTCCGCCCCTTTGTAAGCGGTCGCAGCCCACAAGCGGCAACCCAGCGCATGCAGCTTCTCGACGTGCGGCAAACGATAGTGATAGGTGGCATTGTCGCGGGGGTCCCCGGTGTAGCCCCACACCACCAGGTCAACCCGGTCAGCGATAGCAGAAATCTGGTCGGGTGCCCACTGGACAATTTCGTCGTGCCACAGCAGCGGACGCACATCACGGGATTCCAGCATTTTCAGGCTGGGCTCAAGTTGGCGCAGATAGAGCGCCGCGATGCCCTGTTCCTGGACAAAGGCCTCGCTGGCCGGATGCTTGCCCAGGGTGTAAACTTCGTCACCCCCAAGGTGGAAGCGTTTAACCTGAGGCAGCAGCTCGATCACATCCTGCACCATGGCCGCAACCAGTTCGGGCGACTGCGGATTGAGCGGGTGAAAGACATCCGTGCGGTTCGGTACTTCACGCAGCGCTTCATACTCGGGCAGGCGCAGGACATTCTCGGAGTGCCCGAGAGCCTGAACCAACGGGATGATCTCTAACTCCAACTCCTCGCACCGCCGGGCAAAACGGGCAACCTGTTCCGTTGTGTAGGCGTGCGGGGCACGCAGGCGCTCATTGCAGCGCCAGGGGAAGCAGTCCTCCCACTCGACCAGCACGGCCTGGAACCGAAGTTCGTGAAAGACTTCCAGCAGCTCCAGGAGTCTGGAAAAGGTGGGGACCAGCCCCTTCAGGTCAAGATGAACCCCACGAAACGGAACAGCGGGTGCGTCGGAATGGAATAGATCAGTCATAAAAAATGTCAGGAGGTCAGTGTGATGCGCAGCGGGGGACGGCCCTGCTCCAGGTGGCTGCGATAGGCCGAGGGGGACATGCCGATTGCCCGGCTGAAGGACTGGCTGAAGGAGTAGATGGACTCGAAGCCGCTGAGCTTGGCGATGTCGGAGACCGAGATGTCGCTGCGGTGCATGAGCTGCACCCCCCGCGTCAGGCGGGAGTAGCGCAGGTAGCTGCCGAGGCTCACCCCATAGCTCTCACGAAAAGTCTTGCGCAGGTTGCTCTCAGAGACGCCCAGGTACTCAGCGATATCGTCAATGCGCAACGCCTGCGACATATTCTCATCCACAAAGTGCGTGATCCGCCTCAGGGTCTGGCAAGTGTCGAGGTCTTCGGCGGAGACATCGTCGGCTTCGGCAACGACATCGCGTTTTCCCATTGCCTGGGCGAGGCGCCCCATGCGCAGAGCGGTCTCAAAGATATTGGATTCCGACTGGCCACTCAGGTAAACCCGCGTCGCGTCGGCAACCATCTCCATGTCGGCATCCTCCAGTCGTACCGGCTGATTAAGGGCACTCCCGAGGTTCAGATCAACCAGCAGCTCAAACGTGAAAAACAGCCACGAGAACTCTTTATGCGGGAAGCCGAAGTAGCGGTGGAAATTTCCCGGCTCCATGAGAATGGCCATCCCCGGATGGAAACGGTAGACTCTATCACCGCTGCATACACAGGCCTTGCCCGTGTAATTAATAACAAGCTCGTAGCGTCGGTGCAGGGTGTGGCTGACACCGGCAGGAATCATCTCCTTGCTCTTCGTGCGGTAGAAGAACAGGTAGTTATTCGGCATGACACCGTTACCCCAGACGTGCCCGTGGTAGTGATCGGCCAGATCACCGACTTGGGGCAACCAGGAGGGCTGGGGAATAGACTTAGCGTCTGTCATCGGTGGTAGATCTTTTACAGGCGATTCCATCGAAAAAATTAAAAGTTCCGGTTTTTATGTTGACGATCGATTAGATTAAACTTTTACAAGAAGCATAATGTCAACGATTTTATTGAAATTTCTCACCTCAGTCCTACTCCTCACTCCTATCCTTGTGAAAGCGGAAACCATTCTGGAGTGGGACTTTACCCAGGGCAGCCAGACGGCTGAGAGCTGGCTGACCCAATGGACTCCCGAGTCCGACGCCGCCAGACTTCCGGAAGCCGTGCGCGTGGCAGCCCCTCCCGGAAATGTCATCGGCGATCACAGCGCTCTGGTCATCGAAGACATCGACGATAGCAGTAACGGGAGTCGAAATGACGCCGCCGGCACCCCCACCTTTTCTTGTTCCTTTGCTCCGGTCGATAACGGCACGCTGAGCTTCCGGGCGGGAACGTCGGGCACGCAGAACCAGCATGCGATCTTCACCCTTCTCTCCGGCAAGCGCACGCTGCTGGTCATTAAACTCATCGGCAATACCACCGGAGAGATTGTCAGCGGCACCGGCAAGACCGAGTTCTCGGACGGCAAGAGCTGGTACAACCGGGCCCGTGACTTTGCCATCACCTGGACGGATAAGGGAGAGGTCAGCGTGAGCTTCACCCCCGAGCAGGGCGCCCCCCTCAAGCTTGATCATCTCAAGTTTATTTCACCGGGCCGCCCCGACTGCATTCAAATCCAAGTCGGCTACGGCAAGGCCACCGGCAAAGCCGTCCGCCTGGAATCTTTCTCACTCAAAACAAACGAATAACACACCGACCACACCGCATTATGAAAATCCTGAAACTCGCAATGCTGTTGTCACTGGCAGGCTTAAGCTTGGGCAGCGCACACGCACAGACAGCGCGCAACTACGGCTACACCTTTACGACTCCCGGAAACTTGGCCACCGATGTTGCCAGTTGGGACTACACATCGGGCACGGCGTACAGCGGCACCGGTACCTACGGCAACACCGAGAACACACTGGTCATCCGCGGCGAGAGTGGCTCCTCCGATCACTCCATCGTCACCATATCCGGCGAAACCGCCTATTACGTTCGCACCGTTAATACACAGAACACCAACTTTGGTTTCTATCTCCTGAATCTGGACTTCAGCGGCTTCGACAGCAGCACCTCATCACTGGTGACCTACAGCTTCAAGATCCTGGCCAACGATACCAACAATGCCATCAATCCGAATAACTGGACCGTACTGTATGCTCCCGGTAGCGTCGCTTCTGTAGGATCCGCCTATTTTCAGGACAATGTAGTGAAGACCTTTGACTTCCAGGATGACAACACGACGTGGACCACGGTCAGCGGAAGCTTTATCGTGGAGGACGGCAGCACGACCGGGGCCATTTTGATCAATGCCGGTACAAGCGGAAGCGGCTACACCTCTGCCGGCGGTTACTACCTCGCCGACCTGAATGTGGAGGTAACCGCTGTCCCCGAACCGGCAACCACGGCACTGTGTGGCGGCATCTTCATCCTGGCCGCCCTGGCATTGCGTCGCCGGTTCTCCGCCCGCTCATCAAAGAAGGCCGTGTGAGTGCCGAAGACGAGTTTTCGCAGAAATAATAAAAGCACCCGGCAACAGCGGGGAAGTGGAAGCACACGCCACGTTTAACCCGTTTAAGCACAGCAATAGAGCCGGGGCCAGGGGCTGAAAAAAAGCCCCAACTGAGAGTTAAAGGCAATCCGAGGGCCGTCCGTTATCCAACGATGCGGGCGGCCCTTTTGGTTCCGCTTTGCCGATTCATACGCACGTCATGAAAATTGAATACATCACGCTGGGAGCATACCTGCTCGTCCTGATGATTATCGGAGGGATGTTTTCCCGCCTCAACAGAAATATCAGCGACTTTGCCCGGGGCGGCGCGCAGGGAACATGGTGGATGGTCGGGTCAAGTATCTTCATGGCCGGGATCAGCGCCTTTACCTTTACGGGGAACGCCTCGGCTGCGTTCAGCTCGGGCCCGACATTTCTGGTTATCTATCTCGCCAATATCGTGGGGCTGGTTCTCTGCATATGGATTGGTCCGTGGTTCCGGCAGACCCGCGCGACGACTTGGGCTGACATCATGCGTGAGCGTTTTAATGTCGGTGTCGAGCAGATCAGCGCCTATATTTCGCTGATCATTCAGCCCGTCGGCGCAGCCACCCAACTCTACGCCCTGGCCGTTTTTACCAGTGCTATTCTTGAAATTCCGACCGCCTGGGTCGTCATCATTCTCGGGTTCATTGTGCTGTTCTACTCGATGACCGGGGGGCGCTGGGCAGTGATGGCAACGGACTTTATACAGGGGCTGATCCTCTTCGCCGTGACGGTACTGATGTTCTACCTGGCCATGCAAAAAATCGGCGGTATCTCAGAGTTCCTCGGCTATTTTCACGACCCCCGCTTCCAACAGGACTTTAAATTAATCAAAGATCCGGGGCAGTTCGCAGACAACAAGTTTACCTGGAAGTGGGTCATCGTGATCTTCGTCCTCCAGCTTCAAGGATACATAAATCTGGGGACAGCCGGCCGCTTCCTTTCCGTCAAGGACGGCAAGCATGCCAAATGGGCCGCCGCCTGGGCCGCCGTGCTGATGTTGATCGGAACAGTCGTATGGTTTGTTCCGCCCATGGTGGCACGCTTTCTCTACGAGCCAGAGATCATGGCCCTGAACATCAAGGAACCGGCCACCGCCAGCTATGCTTACCTCGCCCAGCAGCTCCTGCCCAACGGCCTTATGGGCCTCATGCTCGCATCCATGCTGGCAGCGACCATGAGCAGCATGGATACCGGACTCAATAACACCACCGGCGTCATCGTGAACAACATCATCCCCCGAATTCGCCAGTGGATCAACCTCCCTCCCCTGTCCGATGCCAAGGGCTTGCTCTTGTGCCGTATTCTGACCGTGGTGCTGGGGCTCTACATTATTGCGATCGGACTCATGCTCACCTACCAGAAGCAGCTCTCGCTCTTCGACGCCTACCTTATGATTGCGGCCGTTATCGGTCTTCCATTGGGGATGCCGGTTCTCCTCGCGCTTTGGATCAAGCACCTGCACTGGGGGGCATATTACCTGATCATCGCTCTGGCCCTGATCCCGTCTGTCTACTTCGTCGTGGCCAGCTCGGCCTACGGCCAGGAGTGGCCGATCCAGGACCGCCTGTTGTGGATCTACATCTTCAGTGCGGTGGGATGTGTGCTAAGCCTTCCCCTGTGGAAGCGCGCCAAGGCCGCCTATCGCGACAAGGTCAAAAACTTCTACGTCAAGATGCACACCCCCGTGGACTTTGCCAAGGAAATCGGCGAGTCCAATGACCGCTTCCAGTATCGTATGCTCGGAGGCACCAGCTTGATCCTCGGATCGCTCATCCTGCTGTTCCTGTTCATGCCGAACAGTGCGGCTGCCCGCTGGCAAATCGCTGCCCTGGCGGGTAGCATCATGGCGACCGGGGCGCTTCTGTTGGCCTTCAGCCGGGTTTCCCCCAAGCAATAACAGATACAGATGGTTAACTGAGAATCGGGCGATTGCTATTTTGCTTGGCCGAATCACCTGTTAAGTCCCTCATTCTCAGCTTCAGGTATCGGCGGTTCATAGTTGGCATCCCCGCCATGCCTGTAAAACCCCCGAAGCAAAAGCACATAAGCTCCCGCACTGCCAGCGGAAATGAGAAAGCCCAACAAAAAGGCATAGCGGTATTGATGGCCCATAACCTGGATGAATGTGCCTAGCATTGGTGGCAGAACCATTACGCATCCGGCTGTCACCAGTGAGGCCGCCGAGGCAAATTGCGCGAATTTCGCCTGGGGCAGCAAACGTGGGGCCAGCGAGGCCGTCCCGGTCAGGTAAATACCGGAGATCACCGTGTGGAGTAGAAATGTCACAAAGAAAACATTCCCTTCATTCGGCAGCACAAAACCGGCCAGCGTTACCCCGGCATAAATGATCGTGGCCCACAGCCCGACACGGATCGGGTGGAACCGGTCGGCGAGAGACCCCAGAGGATAAGTCAGGATGAGAGAAATGACGTAGGAGAGCGCCAGGCATTTACCGTAGAGATCGTCGCTCATCCCGACACTGCGCGCGTGGAAAATGCTGAATGCGTTAACGGGCGCGTTCGCAATCATGCCCAGCGTAAAAGCCAGAAAGAAACACAGATAATAGCGGTGGGTGAAGCATTCGCGCAGGTAGCGCACCAATGGCTCCAGTCGCTTTCCCTTTCGACTCACACGTTCCACGGGCTCGGGCGGCGGGTATTCGCCCTCTTTCACCTTCAGGCACATTAGAGTAAAACCGATCCCGTAAAACAACCCCAGCACGCCGAAAATCTCAATGGTGTGGGCCTGCGCCTTGCCCATCAGGAAGAAATTGAACAAGATACCTGCGATCAGGCTCACCGCCCGAAACAGAGCGAAAAAACGTCCGATGACTTGCTTGGGCACCACGTCATTAATGAGCGCGATAAAAAGCGTATTCACGATGATGCTGCCGATTTCAAACGCAGTCCAAAAGAACGTAAATACCAGGATACGCGTCCCCATCAGACCGGGTGAGTGCTCTCCCAGCGCCTGATGCAACCACTCCCCCAGAGCCGGTGTCACCGCCAGGCCGAACATCGCCAGCGCCACAAAAGGCGTCGGAATAAACAGGTATGGGATACGGCGCCCCCAACGCCCACGATGGCGGTCGGAACAGACACTCACCACTGGCCCGAGAATCATGCCAATGCCAGCGGGGATCGACCCGACCAGCAGTCCAACCAGCCAGTCGGGCGACTCAAACGAGCGCAGCATGATCTGGGCAACCGGCGTAATGGCCCGCTCCTTCATCATCCACGCAAAGTCACCCGCCAATAGCCAAAGGAACAGAGAAACAACTCCGGCCAGGGTGTAGGTCAAGGTTCCAGCCGTCCAGATTCGACGGCCGGGCGAAGCGGCGGGAGAGTTCATATTTGCCAAGGGGTACGCGTCAAACGGGAGATGCGAAATCTTCTTTGCGAACAACGACTTAAGGCTCAGGGCTCGCTTATCACCACAACGGATTCCAAGGATGGATCGATGGTTGCCAGATTCGTCGAAACCATCATGGCCAGACGCCGGGCACCCGCCTCGCTGAAATGCGTGCGGTCGTCCGCCCCCTTGCCATGAACGTTATAGAAGGCGCTCCCGTCTTCGCCCAGCGACTGGAACTCGTCTCCGCTCATGGCTTGCAGATCGACAAGCGGAACGCCCTCCTCGTCTGCCACCGCCTTCATCGCCTTGGCGTAGGGCAGTAGTTCATGGGTCACTTGCCCATTCTTGAACAGTCGCCGATGAGGCGGCGTGACCAAGATGGGCGCGATACCCGCCTGACGAGCTTCCCGGATGAAGCGCCGAAGGTAATCCTTGAAATCGCTATCCGCGTCCGTGGACTCGGGACGGCCTTTGGCATGGGAATCATTATGCCCGAACTGGATCAGCACGAAATCCGGGCGCGCGGCTAGTAGCTTTTGCCAACGCTCAGGCGGGAAAGTTTTCGTGCTGCATCCGGGCTTCGCCTCGTTGATGACGATAACGTCTTCGGCAAGGTAGTCTGGAAGCATTTGCCCCCACCCTCGCAGCGGGTTCTCCTCCGGATAGTCGCAAACCGTCGAGTCTCCGATAATCCCGATTGTCAACGGACCATAACCAGGGCTTCCGCCAAAGGCAGAAGCAGCCACCGCGTATCCAAAAACGGATACGAATAAAAACATTTTCCCCATAAACTTTTCCCTCTTTTTGAATTTTGGAGCTTCCCCCAAAGCGCTGTAGCAGCAAACAGGGAACGAGCATGAACGCCCCCGCCTGCACCGCCAATGGTCATTCCGTAGCGCCGGCAGCCCCCTTCCCTGCGGTTGTGTCAACCAGACGAATCACAGGGATGGTGAACACCCCCGAGTCGGCATCAGCCAAGGGTTTCACCTTGAGCTGCCGCAGCGTCCCCACCCAACCCGGCGTGGAAGCCAGGTCGGCAAAGTAGCTGTGAAATTCTCCGTCGGGTGCCGACAAGTCCACAACGGCGGACTTGTCCTCACTGAACCCAGGGCTTTGCTCCGTCGTGTAGTAAACCTTGCACTGCCTGGCCGCCCCCTGGTTGCTCAGGCGGACCAAGAGCTTGTCAAAATCGGCGCAGGCCAGGCCAATTCCCTCGGGGCTCAAGATCGCTGCATTCAGGCGGGTAACCGTCCCGGTGACGGCCGCGTCATCGGCTCCTCCGTCCGTCCACTCCAGGGTCAGACCGTCCCCGGCAGTCCACCCTTCTGCACTGGTAACAAAGTCCCAGCCGGTATTGTCTTCGCCATAGAAGGAAACGGCGAACACGTTCTGCATGACATCATTTCCCGAGGCGTAAAGCTTTGGCTCGGAGCTCTCCTCCCAGGAGCCCGTCTTAACCTGCTCAGGGGTGAGAAAATCCGGAGTATCGCCATCCAGGGTGCGAAACGAACTCCACACGACCAGTTCCTTACCCGGGATGTAGCGGGCGTTTGCCTCGTAGGTGCCGGATTTCCAGTAAGTACCGAGTTGGTCAGCCAGCGGGATCTGCTCCATTGTCTCGGTATCGTAGTCGTAGATCACCTTGTGGATATAAGGCTTACCAAAACCGGGCCGATGCCACCAATCGGCGGACATGCCGTCTCCGACCCATTCCTCGGCCGTCGGGCCGGGATTAAAGTGAGTCTGAAACTGCCCCATCTTGATCTGTGCCTTCCGGTGGCCGAGTATTTTACCCGGGTGGTCCTTGTCCGGCTCGATGATGATGTTATACTCATCGATGTAGGGGCTCGAAGTATCGACTGCGGTGATAACCGGATAGCCATCCGCATCCCAGTGTAGGTGGGACTGCACCAGTTGTTTGCTTGTCCGGTCGAAGAAATCGCCGCCGACGTCGAGGCTGGCGTTTTCCACCACGCCATTTTCCAGGTCAACCCATCCGATCCCGACCCGACGCCAGTCGCGGCCATAGTTCTGGTCGATGTACATATACAAGTCCGGATCGACCGGCCCGAACATAATGTGGCTCATCTTGCCCTGGGCAATTACCTGGGAGCTGCCATCGGCGACAAGCCCGCACAGCAGCTCGATTTCCGCCTTATTCCCCTTGGACGGACGCATAAAAAGTATCTTGGCTCCGTCCGGGCTGACGGTGAGGTTCGCGCTGTAAATGTACGACGTATCCAGATCGACCAACCGCTCCTGCTCTCCCGTTTTCAGGTTTGAGCGGATGATGTATGAATAGGAACGGTCCGAGCGCTTTGCTTTCTCCAGGCAGTACAAATACTCGCCGACGACATCCGCAATGCCTCCCACCAGTCCCCGGGGCGTCAGTTCGACTTCCTCGCCCGTCTCAAGGTTAATCGAGTAGTACGTCAGCCCCAGAGGAGTCTGATTCCGGTAGGCCAGATAGGGCACCCCATCGACCTCGCCCTCGTTCTTGAACAGGTAATAAAAGCTCGTATTATGACCCGGGCGATCCGTCAACTGGTAGACACGGCGGCCAGTCGTCTCGTCGATGCGCGAGGGCCACAGGTCTTTATCGCCAGACACAGATGTAATGCCATCCGCTGCCCAAAGAGGGTTCGCACAGGCCGCCAACACCAATGCGAACGAACTGCTTTTGCATATGCTACCAACAAGATTCATTAATAAAAAGTTTTTTACATTTTTTAAACAGATACGATTGCCACCATCAAGCGAGTCCGGACGCTCTCCTGCTACGATCAGAGAGTAACCCAATACTGAGAGTATAAACGCCGCTCAGAGGGGTCCCGGTCCGCCCATTATAGACGGACCGGGTGGACTCAAAATCCACTCAAGAGCAACGGGCGCGGCGCATGCGTTTGAACAACAGGACAAACACCGCCGCCATCAGGATAAGCCCGCTGGCAGCCGGTTCGGGAACCATCGTCAGCTCAAGTGTCGGGTAACTGCCTGACCCGGAACTCGAACGCTGCCCGGACAGAATCTGCAACTCCTCGTCGCGCCCGCTTCCTACTAAACGCGTTTCCAGTAGAAAAGTTACGCTTCCATTGCTGACAGAGTTGAGAAACTGAGCCAGTGCCTCTGTCGAGAGCGTAATGGTGCTCATGCTCGCAGTGCCACCTTCCACATCAATAGAGCCAAGCAGAGTCGCCTCGGCGGTATTGACCGACTGGTTCTGCAAGTTACCATCAGCCGTGTAGAGGCCAGGCATGGTATTATAGGTGATCGTGCTATCGCTCCAGTTGGCTTCGGTGACAGGGCCCTTCGACGCGCTTTCGCTCAAGCCATACACATAGACCGTCGTGGTCGCAGCCGCAGCTTTATACAGGCAGAAGGATAACGTGGCCTCCGTGACCTGAGCCGCTACCGACGAAGGAAGCTCGAATTTGAAGGCACCAATATTGTTACGCTCGCTGCCGGAAATGTTGCGACGACGTACGCTCACATAGTCAACCGAGCTCGTCACATCATTCGGGAGACTCTCCATCAGCGTGGAGCTATCTCCAGTGGTATTGTCCAGAACTATATTATCCGCCTGGCCGACGAGAGGCAGCGCCAGGACCGACATTAGCACAACGAACTTCCATGAACTCATTTTCATTTTAATCTCCTGTTTTGATTGGGGTTAAGTATGATTGATAAAAGAATCGGGGCCTCATGAACCGGAGCCCGTCTGCATCCCCTGCACATGGCTGAGGTATTGATTTCTCCATACACTGGCCGGCGTGCCCAGGTCGCGGTGAAACACCCGGGAAAAGTCTTCCACACTCCGGAATCCGCAGCGGTGGGCGATCTCCTCGACCGTCTTGGAGGTATTGGCCAACAAGTCCAGCGCTCGCTCCAGTTGGAGTTCCCTGAAGATAGTGTGCGGGGATCTTCCCCGCGCCTTGCGCGTCATACGTCGCAGGTGCGTGCTGGTCATGTGCATGGCATAGGCGACCTCCTCCACCGTCGGGTTGGACTCCATGTGCTCGACGTACCAGGCAATGGCCCGCTCGACTCGCTCCTCTGCCAAGAGGTGCAACGGCGTATTGTTCCTGGGTTGCTCGTCCCGCAGGATGAGAAGCGAAAGCGTCAGCAGCGCCCGCTCAAAATACAGGTGGCTGTACTGGTTGGGCTTGTGGAAGTGATCATTTAACTCCGCTGACAGGCTCTGAATGACGGCAACATCCTCCTCCCGCAACGCAACGCATAAGTAGGGACGCTCGCCCAGGCACAGCCGGACCTCTGACGGCACAGTGGCAAAGTGGAAGGCATAGCGATACGAACTCGTAAAGTCGCTGCTCCACCCATACCGCGAATGCGCCGGCATGAGCCACAACATATGCCCTGTGGGCTTAGGGGAAGGCTTGTCCACAAAACAGGGCGCGCAACGCCCCTGAGTGATCGCATAAAACTCCCAGTTCATCCGCACCGATGGTGGGACGGGCTCGACAGCATAATTACGGAATCCCTCTGCGATATAACGAAGCATACTCAAATTTTAATTAATCCGTTAGGCGTGAATCGACACATAGTTCAGGTAGGCATCCCCTCCGACGCATGCGGCGAAAGCTCCTCAACCAACTCCAGATCGAGGCGAGAGGATTCGCCGGATGCGCAAGGCAGGTCCAGCATCGCCCCCTCGCGGTAGGCGTCCAAAACGAGTTGGTCGATACCGCAGAGCCCGATACAGGGTCCATCCGTACACACAAAGCGATTGAGGGCGCCCGGATGAACGCTGGGGACACAGCCTTCGGAGCGGCTCAAGACTTGATAGAAAGCGGCATTTACAACTTCAGTAAAGGGACGTGTACACTCCAGCGGACAGGGAGTCATCACCTCTTCAAAAAGGCTCCGACAGAGCGTCTCCAGCATGTCCAGGCGGTTTTCCCGGGCAGAGGGAAAAGCTTCGATTTTCCCGTCGTGCCAGCAGATATCCATGTCCTGAAAATCGCGAAAAACAATATCAGCCTTCTCCGTCTCGATGGTCATCTCAGGCGCAACCATACGCTCGGAGCACAGCGTCATGTTAGTCACTATTTCAACATCCGTGTCGGTGATTATCCGCAGGCTGCTCGTATCCTCACTCTCAATGTCATTCGCGTGCCAGAGCCGGGCGCTCATCTTCACGGGCCGCGCCATGCTCACGGCTTCTGCCCCCCCGAAATAGAGGCAGTTGCACAGCAGGTGAGCCAAGGGGTTGTTGATCGTACCATCCAGCACCCAGTCCCCGTCCACGCGCAGATGCCCCGCCCAATCCGAACGCGTAAAATAACTCCGGGGCCGGGCCCACGCCCCCACCCCGCGAATGCGGTGCATGCGCCCGAATTCCCCCTGGAGCAGCCGGTCCTTGACCAGCCGCACGCTCGGCAGGTACAGCGCGTTGAAACAGACCTCCACCGGCTTGGCGTAAAAACGGGCAGCCTCCCGCAATTCGTCCCATTCATGCAGCGTGGCGACGGGAGGTTTTTCGACCCAGACCGGCAGCCCCGCCTGAAGGCAGCGGATGGAAATCTCCTTGTGCCGATGGATCGGCGTCGGATTCATCACCGCGTGCACGCGATGTTCGATGTACTCGATAAAACTGTCAAAATCGTCAATGACGCGCACGCCGCGCTGCTCGCACAGGGCGACCTCGGGCAGCGTCAGGTCCGGAGAAAAAGCCGCCACCAGCTCAATCTCGCCGCGGAACATCCAGATACGCTTGATTAATTCCATCGCGTAACCGCTACAGCCGACAATGGCCAGTTTAGCCACTTTGGGACGGCTCATCCCCTATCCTTTCCGTCAGAAGCAACCATGCTGATGGCCGGGCATATGGCTGCTCTCTCCTGTAAGGCTTCATGGAAAAGGTGACTATTCATAAAAGGCTCGGGGCTTAGAATTTCGAGGCAGGCGCTCACGGTTGGTGAGGGGCAATTTCCACCGCGTAGGTATGGGTGAGCGCTCGCTTGCCGGGACGGGGGCTGTCGAAATTACCGCTAAAGACCAGCCATTTACCGTCGGGCGTAAAGGTGGCGTTCGGCTCGACACCGGTCACCTTGTCGTAGTCGTGATCGCGCATATCAACAAGCCGCTCGGACTTCAGGTAACCCGCCCGGATCAGAGGATCTTCCGGCGAATCGAACGAATCCATCTGCGAAAGGACGGGCCGAAACAGATATATCCACTGGCCGTTACCACCGGGGACGGGCGTGCCGTCCATCTGCGTGGCCGCAACGCTCCGCTGATTCCCGCCGTCGCCGGAGAAGACGCTACCGTCGGGCGAAACGTTGTAATGGACGGACCACTCCTCGCGTTCGTGATTATACCAGGTGCGTTCTCCTGTCTCCAGATCCACGCTGGCGAGCCAGAACACGCCGCTAATGGGCGTTTGCAGATCGTACCAGACGGTCTTTCCGTCGGGGCTGAAGAACTCGTGCCCGGCGATTTCCCCGTGCATGATTCTCTTGTGCAGGTTTTGGGCGGGGCTGCCGTCGGCGCGGAGCGTCCAGATGCGATCGACATAGTGCCAAGGCCCCTCATGGCAAAAGAGTATCCGCTTCGGGTCCGTCGGTGACGCTTGCAAGTGGTTGGTCCAGTCGTTCTCGCGGTGAATGACCCGCACCTCGCCCGTCTTCACATCGAGCGCATAGATGAGCTTGGGGGTTCCGGCCGCCCAGTTTTTATAAAAACTGCCCGTGCCGGCCCCTCCCGTCGGTGGGTGCCGGGGCACCGTTTCACCATCAGGGTCGGACTTGACACCGAAAACCAGGGTCTCGTCACAGTTGAGAGCGACCTGCCGGGAGCGGGCTTCGGGTGGTATGCGCACCACTTCGCGCACCGCCTTGGTGTCGATATTTGCAGCGAGAATGCGGTCGTCTAAATTGATATACGCCTCCCGCGTCTTCCAGGCTGTGGCAAAGCTCTTACCGCCGGGGTAGATCAACTCGCTCGTGGGCGGGGAAACACCCAAGGTGGAAATGTCCACCGCGACAACGCCCTGCGGCGTATTGATGATAACCTTGTCGCCCTCGGGTGTATAAGCTCGCTGGTGAAAGTACAGGCTCTCGCCTCCGGTATCCGGGGACAGGCGAATGATGCGATGCCCGGTTTCCGGGTCGATCCAGTCGGAGCGCAGCGGCTCGACCTCTGGCAGCGCAACCGGAACCGGTTGCATACGCGCGGATGTGGGATGAATTGGCATGGCAAGCAGGCGGATATAGTCTATTTCGAAATTGCGCTCGATATTGTCACCCACCGGATCAATGCGGATTTCGCTGATGTTGCCGTCCCGGAGGCTCGGGGCGTCCTCGAACGTGACAGTATAAAGCTGCGCATATCCTGGCCCGTCAGGTTTGAGCGTCGAGTGGAAGCGGTCATTCGCCCAGGCACCCTTGCCGTTCCAGGTGCCGTCCCGGAGATGCCCGCTGGCGTTTTCGCTGCTTCCATTGAAAGTGACGACGGTCCCGGCGCTATCGAAGGGAGCCGGCTGCATCTCCCCGCTGCCGTCAGGGGCAAGCTGGCGAAACCGCACCTGCATGGAATCCCAACGATACCCGGCGGTAAGCGGCACCTCAGTCCGAAGAAAAAGACGGGGATCCGTGGAGACCAAGCCCGGGGAAGTCAACCAACCGGAATCTATCCGGACCAGCCCGGACATCCCGGTACTCATCCAGTCGCCCAAGTCCGCGTCATCCTGAAATTCCCAGGCACTTGACTGAGCAGCCACCAGATTGGTCGAAACCACCCCACCACAATAGACGGAAAGGCTGGCGCACAGGCAAATGGCCAACCACCGGCTGCGGACAAGGGGATGAACCCGATTCGTGTAAACATCAATGTGTTTATTTATCATGGGTTAGCCAAAGCTTGATGCGCAGGGGTATACTATGAAGGGGAGGTGCGATTGACCGGCGGGGTTAAAATCCAAACGAACCGGTGTTCTCACAAAGACGTTTAAGATGCGGACCACCGTACCAGTACAGGAGTTCGACATGGTCAAAAACGTAGAATTCCCGCCGGTGAGATGCAACGCCACTCGCAAGACGAGTATTTAACATTTTCAAACCACCACGGATGATGATTATGCCTGCCAGCCTTGGCTGCCTTCGTCAATCTCACCGCTCCCATCAACTGTAAAAGCCCGGGCGGGCGCAGACACTTTTTCGACGGCGAGGTCTCCCCGGTTTAACTGATTCACACACACGCAATGGATGCCCGGTCCAGACATACAAGCCCCCGCCTCTTCTCTGACCACCCGATCGGCCACGTCCAGACCGCACATTGGAGGTTCGTTTTCGTTAAGCAAACGTCCCCTCTGCGGTATTGTCATTGGATTCAGGAGGATGCCATAGTTGGCAACATCGGCATCGTATTACCTCACCGGCGCCGTGTTCGTTTCTCTTGCAGTATCTTTCGTTGGAAACCCCAACCTGTTGTTTTCCCATTTACCCATGAAACTCTCTTCGCATACCCCCGTCTGCGGGCGAAAGACCGCCTTTTCATTGATCGAACTACTGACCGTCATCGCCGTTGTCGGGATCCTCTCTGCCATTGTGGTTGCGATGGTCGGAGGCATCCGGGACAAGGCCACGCTCGTCAACGACTTGAGTAAGCTCAAGCAGATTCAATCGCTGGTCTCTCTGTACGCGGTGGACCACAACGGCGACCTGCCGGACGTGGACGGGCGAATAAGCAAAAGCACACTCAGGTGGCGCTGGTACGGCACCGAATACAGCCAGGGGCAGGAGACCACCCACCGCTCCCCTCTCATGGACTACGCCAACATAAACGACGTTCACGAGTTTAACAAAATAACGATCCCCACCCGCAACCTCAGCGACGCAATGGCAGCAGGCACCGAAACGGTGAATGCGACAGAAGGTGCTTACGGCTATCCCTTCGTCGTCAATTATCTGCTGATGTCCAACACCATCGGAACCCCCTCGGGTAATTACAACCTTATCCCGAATCCGAGCCGGACCTTGTTGATGACAGGCTCCAACCCGAACACCTGGGGGCCCGGTTTCTACAAAAACCAGGGACTGAACCGGATCGGAGGCATCAACGATTCGACCGTTCCTGTCGTCTGGGCCGACGGACACACCTCCGTTGTTACGCTTACGGATATAAAGGACAATGTAAATAACTGGATATTGCTGGAGCAATAAATTGTTCGGCGTCCGCTGACCGTGTCCACGCGAAGCCCTGCACACAAGCGCGAGTTGGTGCAAACGTTGGTGTCGCAGGGCAGATGTTCAGCGCGGGCGGCTTGCCGTCACTTTGGGTTGCACCGCAGCACGTTTGGCTACCAGGCGAGGGATGCCGCGCCTTGGTTGGTAAAGTTGCGTGGGGCTTTGCGTCGCAAGAGCAAGAGTATCCCGAGTTGGGCTACCCCAAGATCACGCGTCTGCTCAAACGTGACGGTTGGGACGTAGGCAAACGACTGGTGCAGCGTCTGCGCCAGGAGATGGGTGCCCATTCTTGGGCAGCTCTATCCCGCGCTTGAGGCAGCGTTTGCGGATAGCCTGGTCTGACACCCCGAGATCATCGGCCAGACGAGACAATGGCTTTTCCCAGACCAGCACCTTAAGGTCCGAGTCGGAGGGCCATACGACGCCGTGGATGATCCCTCGTCAGGTGCATTACCTGTACTGCGATATTAGCTTGAAAACAACGTTGCATTTCAAGTGGGTATGACTAGAGTACCCGGCAATGTTTGAATACGACCCCAACAAGAGCCAAGGCAACAAGCTCAAGCACGGCGTTGACTTTGCAGAGGCTCAAGCGTTGTGGGAAGACAGAGATGCAATTGTCGTTTCAACCTCTCATACGTCCGAACCTCGTAAGGCCCTGATTGCCCGACTGAAGGGTAAGGTGTGGATCGCGATTTTCACGATGAGAGGCCGAAAAATCCGCATTATCTCAGTACGCCGAGCCAGAACAAACGAAGAAAGACACTATCATGAAAGCCAAGAAAATCTCAGTTGAGGAGTTTGACCGCCGTTTTGATGACGGAGAAGACATCAGCGAACACCTGGATTGGTCAACCGCCCGTCGCCTGCATGGAGGCAAGCGCGAAGGGGCAGGACGTAAATCCAGTGGCCGTCACCCCTATACGATTCGATTGAAACCGCAGATTCACGCAAAATTCCAGCAACGGGCGAGGAAAAAGGGCATCAGCCTCTCGGAGTACATTGAGGAACTCGTAAAGGATTGAAGATTCAACCGGGAGTCGGTAGAAGTTAATCCAAGCTTGAAAACAGGGGTCGTTTCAAATCGAGAATTCTAGTAAAAATATAGTAACGTCGCACTCAATCCCAGATAAATACTAACTATAATCGAGCTTCCCAAGCTTGAGACGAGGGTTCGACTCCATCCGCCCGCACCACGCTTTTTAAGGTCAAAATCGCTGATTTAAAGGCACTTAAAGGTCATTTTGGGGATTTTTCAGAACAGTTCCTTGGTTTCTTCCGGGCTTGTGCGTCCGGCGACATCATACTCAACGGTGTTTCGCTTGCTGCGGCAACTGTCCAGATAACCCGCGTCATCCTTTCGGTCCGTTCCCAGCACCAGCTGCAATGCCTGTAGGGTGCGGTGGTGTGCCAGATACATTTCCGGGCGGTAGCCTTCTGCGTAGAGAAGGATCGTGCAGAGCTTCAAGGCCGCATTGTAGGCGATGCCGAACTGCCAGTCGGAACTGAGCCTTGCTGTTTGCGCGTCAGCCAGGTCACGCTCAACGATGGCCAATAAGTCCGCAATTTGCTGACGGTTTGTTGCATGAGGCCGCAACCACCCGTTTTTATGCCAATTTTGAGAGCTCGTCGTCACTGTCTATAATCCACCGCTTGGGCTTGGTTGTCACCTCCGTAATGTAGGCATCCCTCGCCCGCAACTTCTCTGGATAGGACTGAAGAGAGATCGCGTTGGGGTTGATTTCCCCACCGAGCGTTGCCGACAGTGGCCGGAGGCGGGGAGCCAGCCGGTTGTTTTCAGTGCAATGCTGTGTAATTCGGGGTACAGGGGATGCTCCGGGTTTGCCCTGAAATAGAGCCGATTGCCGTCTCTTTTCTAAAGCACAAGGCCAGCCTCCCGCATGTGGGCGATTTCCCGTTGAATGGTACCAACGGCTAAATGGCTCAATCGTGCGAGGTCACGCAAGTGCAGCGACTGGCCCGTGTCCGCAAAAAGCAGCCTCCGTAACTCAGCCCTGACTTTCGGAAAAATCTGTTAAACTCAATCCCTCAGATAAAAGGCTGCCTGTGGATCTTTGGGAGTACGTTGATCGGGCGGGGTATCAAACTGCCCCCAAACGGGCACTGGCAGCGGGTGCGGGGCAGGTAACGGTGTATTCATGGCCCAGCACGCGAGTGCGACGCCCAATAATGTCAGGAAGTGTACGATCATGTTCTGTTCAGTCAGCGTTCATGAAGGGAAGCCTAAGCCGTGTCTTCAAATTCCTTTCCGGGGCCATTCGTCTTGGGATTGGAAAAGATGGTCAACCCTTCGACGTTTTCCCGCCTTGAGCGCTGAATCAACGACAGCGCCACCGCAAAGCAGACCATGAAGCTCACCACGACCGCTGTCACCATGTAGGGGTGGATTTTAACCCCGAAGAGCGGCGGCACCACCTCCATCTGCACCAGCACCAGATAAACATTCAGCACCAGCGCACACCAGAACGCTTTCCAGAGGATGCGGCGGTTGACGCGTGGCGCGAAGAACCCCAGCAGGAAGAACCCCGGCACGACCCCGCCGATCATCCCCAACACCCGCTGCGAGTAGTCCATGAAACTCTCCTTGGTCGAGAAGGCGAAGACAAAGCCAAGCACGAACATGATAAGCGCGGCCAGCGCAGTCATCAGGCGTGCCGTGCGCTTGTAAAAGGCGTCGCTGCGGTTCTTGAGCAGATACGGACGGATAATGTCCGAAGTCGCTACCGTGGCAAAGGCGTTGAGTCCCGCGCTGAGCGACCCCATCGCCGCCGACAGGATGCCCGCGATGACGAAGCTGTTCAGCCCGGTCGGCATGCGCGTCAGGATAAAGTGCGGCAGCACTTCGTCCGCCGACAGCCCCGCCACTGCCGGGTCCGGCACGAGCTTGTAGAAAACGAACATCGTCGTGCCGATGAAAAAGAAAAAGGCCCAGGTCGGCAGGCACAGCAACGCGCTCAGCCAACCGGCGCGGCGGGCTTCCCGCAGGTCTTTGGCCGCGAGAAAGCGCTGGATCTGTACCTGGTCGGAGGTGTACATCGTGATCCAGCCAAAGGTGCCGATAATCATCATGCTCCAGAACGTGCGCTCGCTCACATCCCACTCAATCGCGCCGAGGCTGAACTTGTCATACTCCCCCGCTACACGGAAGACCTCCGGCAAGCCACCGGGGATGTCCAGCAGCATCACCACCAGCACAGCGAATCCCCCCAGATACAGGATAATTCCCTGCACCGCGTCCGTCCAGATAACCGCCTCAATACCGCCGAGAATGGTGTACACCGTACAAAAAGCCCCGGCCACAATAATGACCCAGGCAATCGGCACGCCCGTCATCATGTGCAGCGGAATCGACATCAGGTAAATGACCGCCCCCAGCCGGAACCCCTGCCCGACCAGCGACATGATGGCTCCGTAGAGCCGGGCGCTTCGCCCGAAGCGGGCGTTCAGGTACTCGTAGGCCGTGGTCTTGGTCGCCTTGCTGCGGAAGAAGGGAATGATCAGCCACACCGCCAGGGCAGCCACCACCAGGATCGACAGATTCGGCGTGAACTGCCGCCAGTCCAGCACGTAGGCCGCCGCCGGCATGGCCAGGAACGTGACCGAGCTGATCATGGCGGAAATCATCGACAGGCCCAGCACCCAGGTGGGGATGTTGCGGTTGCCGATGAAGTAGCCCATCGTGGTCTTTGTGCGTCGGGAGAAAAAGACACCGATTCCCAGCATGGAGACAAAGTACAGGACCATGATGGCCAGATTGACGGGTTCGAGCAGAAAACTGTTCATGAAAGCGGTTGGATAGAGGCTAAACGTTGGGAAGGGTTGGAAAAACTAGAAACAAGTGTCCTCTGCCGCACAGCTCACGCTGTCGGAAAAAAGATAGATGCCGGAAACCGGAGAGGTTAGGCCAGCGCGGTGGATTCGCGGAGGATGAGGTCGCCCTCACTCAGCAGGTGCATGCCGCTTTGGTACTTCATTCCGCGGTCAAGCGTGGCGATAATTTCGCTGGCTGCCTGGCGGGCCAGGTCGAAGAAAGGCAACTGCACGGTGGAGAGCGACGGGCGGCAGGTCTGGCTGATGACGGCGTCCCCGAAGCCCATCAGGCCGATGTCTTCGGGAATCTTCAGCCGGAGGTTCCTGGCCGCTTCCAGCACGGCCACGGCGACATCGTCGCTTGAGGCCATGATGGCCCGCGGCCGCCGTGCGGCGAGCACTTCTTCCAGCGCTTCGGGCGGCAGGCTGTCGTTCTCGATCGGCAGGCGATGGAAGCGGTTCTCGTCCGAGTCCAGCGCTTGCTGGCGCAGTGCCTGGGCAAAGCCTTCGCGCCGCAGCTTCATGCAGACCAGGCTGGAAAGGTTGCGGTTTTCGACGTAGATCACTTCACCGCCGAACTGCCGGATGAGGTACTCCCCGGCCAGGCAGGTGAGCCGGCGGTTGTCCGCGTCTATGGCGCGAAAGCGGATGTGCGAATCGTACGTCCCAAGCGCGATGACCGGCATTTTCTTCGCCATCGTTTCCAGGATTTTTTTCGCCTGCGCACCGGGGTCGATAAAGATCAGGCCGTCGAGGAGGTCCTCGTTAAAATTGACCGGCATCTGCGCCGATTCCGGCGACTGGTCGTATTTGTGAATGACCAGATCGTAACCCTGAAACTCCGGCAACGCGAAAATCCCCGAAAGCAGAATATGGGAAATGGAGGTAATGACAGACACCGGCGCCACCCCCTCGACCTGCCTCACCCGCCGCGCCGGGATGGCCAGCCCGATCAGCCGCGTGCGGCTGGAGGCGATGGCTCGCGCGAGGCGGTTGGGCTGGTAGCCCAGCAGTTGCGCCGCCGCCTGCACCCGCTCTCTTGTGGCAGGGCGGATGCTGTAGTTACCCGCGCTGTCCCCCAGGATGCGTGAGACGGTGGCCTTGCTCAGGCCGCAGTGCTCGGCCACATCGGAAATGGTCGCACGGGTGTGCTTGAGCGCACGGCGCTTGTCGCCGGTCTTGCCGGAGGCGGAGCGCCTGGTCGTTTTCTTCGCTGGCATGAATTCAGGTTGTCTGAAAATGTCGGAGGGTTGTGGATTAAACATGGTGAGATTGAGCCGGAGTTCAACGCATACCTAAGGCGGATTGATTTTTACCCAAAATTATCATGGCCCGTTCCTGAGGTAGCCTTCGACCGCGCCGGTGTAGGTGGTGGGGGAAGGTATCGTGCGCACGCTGCCGTCGCAGAAAAGCACCTTCATCATATCCTTGCCGTGGAACTGGCGCACCCCCGAGCCGATGGCGTAGGTGCCGCCGTTGTAAACGTTGTTGGTGTCGTAGGTCTCCACCAGCAAGGCAGTCTGGCCGGGATTGACGAGCTCGGACAAGCTGATGCCAGTGGCCGAGGGCAGGAAAATCCCCGTGTAATAACCGACCACCACCGGATTGATCGAGTAGGAGCGGACCTGCTTCCCGACCGGACGCTCGACCTCGTCCGACGGGTCGGCCACAATCGGGTTGTAGGTCGGGAAGCCGTCCACCCGCTCATCCGAAAGCATGCTCAGGGCAACCGCATCCCACTGCCAGGTGATCCCCCGCTCGGAGACGGTGAGCAGGTTCGGGAAATGCAGCTTGTTAGCCTCGGCGTAGAGGAAAATAGCGCTTCCCAACTGCCGCATGTTCGAAGCCCCGACCGTGTCGTTGACCGTCTTCTTTACCTTGCCCGCCACCACAAATACAATTGAGGCCACGACCGAGATGATCGCGATCACGACGAGAGATTCGAGCAGCGTGAATCCGTCGCGTCGGCGGGTGTTTTTTACAGGGCTTGGGAGCATGCGAATATGGGGCACATCGGGATAGACGAAAAAGCACCAGAAGTCAGTTTTTCAAATAGTTCGCCACGGCCTCGGAACGAGTTTTGGGAGCTTCGACATTACGCACGCTGCCGTCGCAGAAGAGGATGTTGACCGTCTCGCCGTGGGTCGCCAGCTCGCCCGCCCCCACGAAGTGCGACCCCGAGTTGTAGGTGTTCAACGTCTGGTGCTTCTCCACCAGCATGGCGGTACGGGCCGGGTTTATCAGCGAATCGATGCGCATGCCCTTGTTCGGCTCGGAGTCCGCGCCGTATCCGGAGAACTCCGGCGGCGCGCTGCCGGAGACGTAGTTGATGAGCACCGGGTTGAGCGAGTAGGAGCGCGGGATGTCCGCCTTCGCCGGGTCGCGCTCGTAGGCATCCGCCGGGCAGTAGAGAATGTCGCTGTAGGGCGGCAGCTCCTTGCTGTAGGACAGGCGTGTGCTTTCCGTCGCATCGCCCAGCATGCTGAGGATGCACGCATCCCAGAACCACGTGACCCCGGATTTCGGCTGATTGTGCGAGTCGGGAAAACGCCCGCTATTATCATTCACGTACAGGAACATCCCCCCACCAAGTTGTCTGAGATTTGAGGCACAGGTGGCTGTCTGCGCGGTCTGGCGGATGTGCCCGACGGCCGAAAAGATGATCGCCGCCAACACCGCGATCACGCTGATAACCGCCAGCAACTCGATCAGGCTGAACCCGCGCGCCCCCGCCCTGCCCATGCTCGCACCAGGTACAAACCAAGCGCTGTCGGTCAGGTTCGGGAACGCCTCGCCGTCCGGGCATACGGCCCCCGGGCGCAGGCTGGTGGTTAAATAACTGGGGGTTGGGGCAAACATCGGGGTGGTGAAATTCGGGGTAATCAGTGTGTCGAGAAAGCGCTAGGGTTTCTGAAGTGCGGGCACGGACTGGCGAGCCTGCGCGAGATAATCGTCTTCGTGTTTTTGCCAGAGGGCCGCCAGTTCGTGCAGCTTTTCCGGCTCGGTTCCGGCCAGGTCATGTTGCTCGCCCCGGTCGGTCTTCAGGTGGTAGAGTTCCCACGGGCTGCCCGCTCCCCTTGCGACCAGCTTCCAGTCGCCAACGCGGAGGGCGCGATTGTCCATATGATGAAAGTATATCTCCCGCTGCGCATCGCCGGAGTCATTCTCCAGCACCGGCAACAGGCTTTGCCCCGGCAGGGCCGGAGCGAGCAGGCCATTCCATTCCGGAATGGGCTCGGCACCGGCGATCTCAAGGATTGTCGGCAGCAGATCGACCAGATGGCCCGGCGTATTTCGCAGTCCGCCCCGGGCCTTTAACCCCGCTGGCCAGCGGACAATGAGCGGCGTGGCTACCCCGCCCTCATGGACGAAAGACTTGTGCAGACGGAAGGGCGTATTCGAGGCGCTGGCCCAACCCGGTCCCAGGCACAGGAATGTGCCCGGAGCCCCCATCCTGCGGTTCTTGTCGTGCGGCACCGGCAGGCGAAGCTCGGCGCTGGAGCCGTTGTCCGAAGCAAAGATCACCACGGTGTTTTCCTCCGCTCCCATGGCGCGCACCTGCTCCAGCACGCGGTCGATCTCGTGGTCCATCCGGGTAATCATGCCCGCGTAGATCTCCATCTTACGCGCCTGGAAGTCTCGTTGTTCCGCCGTCAATGATTCCCACGGCACAGCACGGGCAACCTCGCCGGGGCCGTATTCATCCAAAAGCTCTTCCTCCGACATATTCCACGCCGGGAAGGTGTCCGGCTCCAGCGGCGGCAAGTCATTGTCTGCGATCCCGAGCGCCCGCAAAGCTTGCAGGCGTTCCGTCCGCAACACATCCCAGCCCGCGTCATACCGTCCCCTGTACGGGGTGATGTCCTCCTCGGACGCGTGCAGCGGATGGTGCGGAGCGGTGAAACACAGGTAGAGAAAAAAAGGATCGGCGGGATGTTCGCGCTCATGCTCCTTGAGAAAACCGATGGCGGCATCGGCAACGGGAGCCGAGATGTGCGTCTGGTCGCCCTTCACAGGAGGAGCGGTCCGCTTGGGAGGTCCGAGGTTGTACGACAGGTCAAAGCCTCCATCATCGACCGGGTCCGGCGCTCCGATCACGTGCCATTTACCGGCATGGTAGCTACGATAGCCCAATGGCTTGAGATAGTGCGGCAGCAGGCGGGCCCAGGACGGGATATTCCCCTGCGGGGGATCGCTGCGGATTTCCTGCGCATAGTAGCCGCTCATCAGGGTCGCCCGCGAGGGCCAGCAACGTCCGTTGGAATAAAACTGCGTGAAGCGCACCCCCTCGTCGGCGAGCCCATCGATCGCTGGAGTAGAAATCTCACCGCCATAGCACCCCGCGTCCGAAAAGCCCATATCATCGACCAGAATGACGAGGAAGCTTGGCAACGCCGGTTCCTCACGGGCCGGAGTCAGCGCGCAGACCTGCTGCGCCGTCGTCACCCCGATTGCCAGCACGAGCAGCCACAGCATACCCGTGCCCCGGAAGCAGCCACTCACCTTGTCCGGAGCGGCAGCCCGCCCCTTCCGAAACCGCCCCCGGCGCGGCCTCCCGTCCGTCCAGAGGAAGAAGGGAAGCGCCAGGGAAACGGTGCGGAAGATCAGCGACATGGGAACAGGCATCAAGGTTAATACGGGCGGACGAGGGATCAGTTCCGGCCAGTCGCCGTCATCCGGCGACGGTAAACAAGCACCGCCAGCACGGCGAGGCTTCCCAGTATCCAGGCGGACGCGGCCTCGGGGATGGCGGACACGGCGAACTCGCCGTCATAGTCGATCACGGCCCAGACTTCGCCAGTCTCGGAATCGACGCCATAGGTTCCCAGCGCGTAGTGTTCACCGGGGTCGTAGGCACCCTCGACAAAAGTGGGTGTCCCGCCCGTGACGGAGACCGCCTTGACCCAGGAAGTCCCGTTCCAGTACACCAGGAAATTATCCGTCCCGGCACCGTTGATGATGAACTGAAGCACAAACGTGTCCGCCCCCGAGCCCGTGAGAGTCAGAATGTCGCTGAGCAGTTGCGGGTCCGAAGCGCTCCGGAACGAGCCCTTGATATTGCGCGTGGCCGAGGCCGTGCCGTCAATCAACTCCGCGGTGGTTGCGATCCCGCCGGTAAGGTCGGAGGTCAGCGAATAACCGGCAAACGACTGGCCCGCCGCGCGGATCAGCCCGTAGTAGGAGTCTGCGCTGCGCGTAATGACCTTGTTCGTGATGAGGTCTTCGCCATTGCGGATGTTGACTTGCAGGTTGCCTCCGGTCAGCAGGACATCGCCGCTGCCCAGCGGGGTGTTGCCCGAGGTGGCGCTGACCACCGCATTGAGCAGGCCGCCCTGCACTTCGGTACCTCCGGAGTAGGTGCTGCTGTGGAAAGTGAGAACCTGCGTGCCTTCGCCGCGCTTGACCAGCTTCATGACCCCGCCGACGCCGTCGGCCGCCTGCAGGTAAGCGGAGTAGGTCTTACCAGCGTCCGTGTCGATAACCAGCGTCGCCGTGTTTGTGCCGGAGGTCGGCGCAAAGGCCGACGCACGCATCTGACCGATGCTCGCGGTGTTGATCCCCTTGACATTGATGGTGCGGTCCTTGGCCTCCCCTCCCATCGACGCAATCAGATAGACGAACTGGTTATAGCCGGTGGTCACACCGTCGTAGGTAAGCTCGCCGAGGTTGGTTTCGCCCTCGACGTTCAGGAAGACGGAGCTGTTCCCAAGCCCCGCTCCACTGCCGTGGAGCGTCAGCCCGTTGCTAATGTTCAGCGACGACAGCGCCTGCGCATCCGACTGGTTGTAGCCAAAAAAGACCGAGTTCTGGCTCGCACCCGAAGCAAGCGCGGCACTGTTGAAAACAACCGTGTCAATGTTCAACGCCAACGTACCGGAGCCGCTGGTAAAGATCATGTCCCCCGAGCCGCTTTTGGTAAAAGTGTCGGTGACATTAAAAGTCTTGGCGCTGATTTCACCGTTTTTGGTCGCGGTGATTTTCCAGGCCGGATCGACGATCAGGTTCTCGATCGTGGTGACTTCGCTGACGAGGTTGATGTTGTAAGCCGTCGTCGTGGTGGCACTGGTCATCACCGTGTCACCCGCGCCGGGGACGCCATCGGGGTCCCAGTTGCCGTTATTAGAGGTGAGCCAGTTGGTGTTCGCCGTCTTGATGAACGTGTAGGTTTCCGCCTGGGTCACGAGCGCCAGCCCGGCGGAAAGGGCGAGAGCAAGGGATAACTTTTTCTTCATAGCTGGTAGGAGTTTGAGGTGTAAAAAATACGAGAACGCAGAGTGATACGTCAGGAGGATGGCAGCTCGACCGGCTCCTCGCGCATGGGGGTCGCGACAACACCGGGTACAGGCCCGAGCTCGCGCATGAACGTCTCCAGTTCCCGAACCGAGGGTAGCTGCCGCTCCTTCAGCCCCGGCGCGAGAACGTCGGCGCAATGTTTGCGTGCATGCAGTCCCAGCGGAACGCCGCGCAGCGCGAGGTAATGCTTGGCGGTGGACGGGTAAGCATCGCCCTCGATCAGTGAGGGCTCATGGCTCATAATAAAGTCCAGCACCCGCTGAGCCCGCACCGGGTCTGCCGCGTACCCCGCGCATAGCCACGAGTAAAGCTCGGGGAAGAAGTTCGAGCCGATCCCGCAGTACCCCGCGACGCCACGCTCCAGCGTCGAAAGCAGCGAGGGCATGTGCGCGTTGAAAATCGCCAGCGGCGTCCCTTCACTCAGGAGGACGCGCCGGGCCACGCGCTCGGCGTCGCAGCAAGTGTCCTTGAAAAACGTCACCTGACCACTATGCGCCAGACGCGCGAATGCCTCGTCCCCGATCAAACGGTGGTAAGGCAACGGAGCCTCGTAGAGCCCAACCGGTACCGGCAGCACCTCGGCCGTGGCCAGCGTGCGCTCGGCCAGCACATCATCCGATTCATCCTCAGACACCAGTGTCGAACAGGTAAAGACAACGACATCCACACCGAGCGCCGCCACCCGCCGGGCCCGCTCCTCATAGGCCGTGAGCGAATCGCACTTACCCAACGAAGCGACCACCGGCACCCGCCCTGCGGCCAGTTCCACCGCCTCCTTCACCAGCCGGAGTATCTCCGGCTCGCTCAGGTAGTCCATCTCGCTGGAGTGGCAAACCGCGAACAGTCCGGCCACGCCGCTATCCAGGTAAAAACGGAGCAGCGCACGGTAGGCCGTCCAATCCACCTCGCCTGCGGCGGTGAAAGGCGTCAGCACGACCGGCCAGTTCCCGCCAGGCAGGCGTTGCCGGGCACAGGCGCGGACTGGCCCGGGTGAGTCATTTGATTGGTTCGGCATATCAGTCTTTTCTGTCGCCGCCGCTGGAGCGGGAGGGCGGGTTTATTTTCAGCAAATGGTTAACGATCTGAAGGCTTCGCGGCGGGTTGTTCAGGGCTGGAGGCTCCCCGCTCCGGCAGATTTTTTTACGGGTGTGCCGTTGGAGACTTCGAGCGCGACTTTGGCCGTGGCCGTCTGCCCGTCGATGTAGGTCGCCACAGCAGCCAGCTCGTAGAGTCCGTCCGGCACCGTCCGCGAATCCCAGGTGGAGTCGTCTCCGAACGCCACGTACGGCGGCAGGCTCTCGGTCGCGAGGTATTCGCCGTTGAGGTAAAATTTGACCGTGGCCACGCCGCCCGTTCCGGCGTCCACTTCGATCCGCACCTCGCCACTCACCGGCTCGCCCGGTTTCGGCGATGTGAAGCGCACATACCGTGGCCCCTTGCGCCCCTTTTGCAGCAGCGTCTCCACCGGCAGCCATTGCAGCGGCAGCTTCGCATCCTCGACACGCACCGGAAGTTCCCCCGCCGGGAGTTGGCCGAAATTCAGCAGCGCAACCGCTTCGCCATCCTCGGCGCGGGCGGCGAATTCCTCCGCCGTAAAAATCGGAAACGTGCGGCGGTTAAGATAGTCATTCGCATAGTAGGCCACACGCCCCGACTCGACGCCGTGGAAAAGGTCGGGCTTACCGTCGCCGTTCCAGTCCACCAGACAGGGACCGCCGTTGTGCCACTGGTCGTGGCCGTCCGATCCGGTCCACTCCGCCATGCGCCCACCACCGGTACGCATCGGTGAGACCTCAAAACGCGGCGCATTCGCCTCGCCCACATTTTTCCCCAGCAAGAACGCGCCCCCGCCCTCGTAGTAACTGGAAAACCCGACCAGGATGTCCGCCTTACCGTCGCCGTCGATGTCTCCAACCGTGATGTTCGAGCGCCCGCTGACGCCCGCCGGTTTGGTCCGCGCGTTGATCTTCACCGGCTTGCCTCCGGCATCCAGCATGGGCTCGATGCGCGTCACCGCACCGGGTTTTTCTTTGGAAAGGTGCAGCATGACGAGGTTGCCCTCGGCATTGAGCACGAGCAGTTCGGGATAGCCGTCACCGGTCCAGTCATAGACGCCGGGCGCATTGCGCCAAGGGGTGGTGACCTCCTGCCCCTGGTAGGTGAACGCCTGCAACTCGTCCGCGAAAACGGGCTCGCCCGTTTCCCCGAAATTCTCAAACCACCCCAAGCGCCCCAGGCTGTCGTTCACGATCAGGTCCGCCTGGCCATTGCCGGTCAGATCCCAAGCCGCGCCGGAGAGGTAGCCCCAGTTCCATTCCGCCGGACCCTGCACCGGGTGCTCCGCCCCGACCGAACGCGCCGTCAGCAAAATCGGGTCGCCGCTCTCCGTCGTGACCGCGACCGGCGCCTGCCAACGCGGCTGCTCCGGCGTCCCGGTATTGCGGAAGAACAACAACCGTCCGTTGACATCGCCCATGAGCAAATCGGCCACGCCATCGCCGTCAAAGTCAGTCACCCACACCACCGGGCTGTCCGCCGCGACCAGCGGCCCGCCCTTTTGCGTCAAAACCTGCGGCGACGAAAAACGCAACACGCCACCCTCACCGGTCTCGTTGGTAAACAGCCAGCAGGCACCCGACCACGCCGTAACCAGCAGGTCAGGACGACCATCGCCATTCCAGTCCGTCACCGTCGGCTTGAGCCCCATGTCCCCGGAGCCCTGAGGGCGCTCCATAAAGATGTCGAACGGGACATAGAATGGCTCGACCACGCCCGCCCCGAGATCGGAGCGGTTGAGCAGGATGAGCAGGTCATCGCGGGCCGAGCCCACGACGAGATCCGGCAACCCGTTTCCGTTAAAATCCGCCAGCCCGAGGTGCGTCCACGTCGCGTCGTCAATGACCACGGGATGACCATCCGGGGTACTCAGCGTCTGCACTGCCTTGCCCGGCACACGCAAATCAACCGTCGCCGTCACCCCGTCCGTGTAGCCCCCGGCGGGCTTCTTGCGCACCGCCAGCACGGAGGTGTTTCCGCTGCCATCCCAGTCGCCGGAGACTTGCTGCATCAGCCCGGAGGCGGGCAGGTCGTCCGTGGGAAGTTCACGCATGCGCGGGATAAAGACCGGCTCCGTCATCGTGCCGATATTGCGGGCGATGAAGCGCCCGCCGTCTGTGCTGCTGACCATCAAGTCCTGCACGCCGTTACCGTCGGCGTCCACCGGGTCGATGGCGACGCCGGGCCACCCCGCCCACAGCGGAACCACCTGCTCATCATTGTAAGTAAGCAACTCGCCCACGCCCAGCATCCGCTCCAGCGCGAGCGGACGCGGCCCCTCCGGCCCGGCGGCGTTGAAGTAGATTTCATACACAACCGCACCGGGAGCGGAGCGCCACTTGAGCGTGCCGTTACGCAGGTAGCGATCCGCGAGCGTCCCGATTGGCTGGTCGAAGGCGACCGGACAGGCGACCTGCCCGCCATCGGCATCAATGGCCAACACAACCACACTCGACGGATCGACCGGCTCACGACAACCCGCCATCAGGAGCAGTCGTTGAAAGTCAAAATCGGCCCAGACCGGAGCATCTGCCTCATCCGTATCGATCACGCCGCGCAGGCGGTAGGCACGATCCTCTACCCGCCACGGCTCAACCGCCTCACCCGCTACCTCAACCGAAAAATCCTCCGGCACCAGCTCATCCGGCACGAGCCGAAGTTCCTTCACCCGACCAATCCCCGTGCGGCCGCCATAGTTGATGTGCACGATCACTTCGGCCATACCGTCTGGCAGGCGCAGCCGTTTTTCAAAATAAGTCCACTCCGAGTGCGGGTTAAACTCGCGCACGCTTTCGCGGATACCCGCCCCGCCCTGCAAGGCTATCGTCAGCATGGCGTCGCGCTGGTGGTTCCCGCCCTCGACGCGCATCCATCCGCTCAAGCGCCACAAGCCGCCGTTGCGCTCGCGGGGCAGGCGTACCGTACGCATTGCCCGCTTCGCGCCGTTGGAGCTGGTGCCGGACAGGCGGGCCTCCAAATTCACTTCAAGCGCGCCCGGGCCGCTCACCGTCCACAGTTCGCCCGGTTCCGTGCGCCAGCCATAGGGGGCGGCCAGTCCGTCGCCCGAGAGCAAATTCCCGTCATCCGCCCGCAAGGCAGTTGCGAGCATCGACGCGCTCAGCGCTATCAGGAGAAAAAGCGTTCGGCTGGTGATAAACATAAGGGCATACGTTCGGTAAAAATTGACTGCGCCATGATTCAACGTCCGCCACCGGCGGCCCCCGCCCCATTCGCCAACGCCTCCCGACCCTGCCGGTAAAGGAGGCCCAACTCTTCGGGGCTGAGCGCTTCGTCGTAGAGGCTGACCTCGTCCATCCAACCATTGACCCCGCGGCGAGAACCTTGCGCAACCGTGCCCACCGTCATTGTCTCATAGGACTGTGGCCCGGCGATCGGAAAGCTCCTGCGCGCATCGTTAAGTACAATACTCAGGCTATCACCCTCGACGACGACCGCGACAAAGACCCACTGCCCCACCGGCACCGCCAGGTTTCCCGCCTGGAGGTTGCGGGCCGGGTTCGTGTAGTAAACATCCATGACACCATCCCGGACCCGCAGGTCCAGCACGGCGGCCTGCCCCTCCGGCGTCTTCCCCCAGAAGCGCACGATGTTATGCGGGGCCGTGTCGGAAAAACCACCCTCCTGCGTGGTAAAGCGCACCCAGGCGGTAAAAGTCAGGTCCGTCGCAGTACGGAACTCACCGAGCACGACCCGCATGCCCTGCCCGCTCGCGGCATTGTCGAGACGCACGCACTTCCCCGACACCCCGGCATCATCGAAAGACGGCGTCCCCACCGGCCCCATCCGTAACGGCTGGGAACCACCGGCTGCATAAGAGCCATCCAGCTTCCAACTCGCGTAAGGCTCAGCCGCGCCAGCAACCACAGCTTGCAGTAAAAACAGACCCGCCAAAGACAACTTACTCAAAAAACAAAAAGGGGCATTCATCATGTTAAAAGCGCACAGTGCGCATGGGGTTTTCGCTCAACTGACTTTATGAAACCATAATCATTTAAAAACTGTCAACGCTTATTTTTCACAGCGATTTCCTTTAACAAAGCGCGAAACCCAAGCAGCATGCCAAGCGCCTTGATCCAACCTAAGCTCACCAATCCACGCCAATAGAAACCCTAAAACGACGATAAACCCAGATCCAAAATAAACCACAACCTACTCTTTAACATCTCATTAAGAATACAAGCTCATCAAAATATCAATCATCTGCAATCGCCTTACCACCATTTTTACGCGCACCCCCGAAAGCCAGAAGCTTATGCGTCGCCAGACGTTAATCACTTGACCTCAAGTCCGAAAATAACAAATGAAACCATTATCAAAACATCACCCCCATCACCACCCCAAATGAAAACCGCGACCCAAGCCCCTGGCATCCCTACGCCCGCCCGTCCCTGCCCAGCAGGCAAGGCGCTGCTCCTCGCAGTGGTTGCCACGTTGTCAACGCTCTACTCCCAAGCAGACAACCTGCGACTACCGGGCCCTTTTTCTGACCATATGGTCATCCAGCGCTCCAGAAAAACGCCGGTCTGGGGATGGGCCGAACCTGGGCAGAGGGTCAGCGTCACAATGGGCAATACCGCAGTCACCACCACGACGGGCCCGGATGGCCGCTGGACAGCCTGGCTCGACTTATCGCAGGCCGACAGCTCACCGCAGGAGATGCGCGTGGAGGCCGAGGGCGGGCCCTCCGTCACCGTCAAGGATGTCCTGATCGGAGAGGTCTGGCTCGCCTCGGGTCAGTCCAACATGGCGTTCGAGCTTGAACGCAGCGACATAACGCCTGGCGAAATCTCCGCCTCCACCAATCCGCACCTGCGCGAGTTCCACGTCCGCAATTCTCTCCAGCCAACGCCGGGCGAGGATTGCCACGGGTCGTGGGTAGTGGCAAGCCCGGCCAGCGTTGGCAAGTTTTCCGCCGTCGGGTGGTACTTTGGCCAGGCACTTGAACGGGGCCTGAAAACCCCGGTCGGTATCATCAACGCCTCCGTCGGCGGCACCCCGATCGAAGCGTGGCTGAGCACCGAGACGATGAGCGCCGACCCCGTACTGGCCGAGGGCAGCCAGCGCGCCATCAACGCCTATACGCACACCGATCAACTCGTGAGCGACTTTGCCACCGAGTACGGGGCCTGGCTGCGCGCCAACCAGCGCGAATGCCCTGCTCCGACAGAGCTTGAGCGCTTCGCCACTCCCCCTGCGGCTTCAGCTTCGGCCCCCGCATGGGCGGACGTCAATGTACCGGGCTTTCGTTTCCCGGCAGCGGGAGTGGGCTGGCTGCGCAAGGAGGTGACCCTCACACCGGAAAATGCCGGTAAGCCCTGGCCCATCGCCATCCAGACCGGCTACGGCTATCAGGAACTGTACTGGGATGGCGAAAAAGTCGGCGAGACCTCCTTCCGCGACAAGCCCGGCATCCCCATTCACACCATCCCGGCCCGGCTCATGAGCGCCGGCCAGCATACGCTCGCGCTGCGCATTTACTGCCCGGTGTATCCCGCCATGATCCACCAGATATCCGACCGGATGCGCATCGGCGAGGACCCGCACAACTTCATCGGCCAGTGGCAATTCGCCGAAGAGCTGCGCTACCCCACCCTCCCCGAGGCCGTCCTGGCCGAGGCCCCGAAGCCGCTCAAGCCCCTCCTGCCCAACAACGCCCCCGGCGTGCTTTACAACACCTTCATCGCCCCCCTCATCCCCTACGGGATTCGCGGCATCATCTGGTACCAGGGGGAGTCAAACCTCAGCCGCGCCGCCGAGTACACCCACGCCTTCCAACTGCTGATCAGCGACTGGCGCGAGCGCTGGGGGCAAGACGAGCTTGCCTTCTACTTCTGCCAACTGGCCGCGTTTTCCAAAAAGACGACAACTCCCGGCAACAGCCAGTGGGCCGAACTGCGCGAAGCCCAGGCAGCCGCGCTCGCCCTGCCCGAGACCGGCATGGCCGTCCTCAGCGACGCCGGTGAAGCCTCCGACATCCACCCGCGCAACAAACGAGTCGCCGGTGAACGGCTCGCCGCTCTGGCACTGAGCAACACCTACGGACAAGGTACCGTTTCCCAAGGGCCGCAATTCGAGTCAGCCGTGCTGGAGGGCAACTCCATTCGCGTCAAGTTCAGCCATACGGGCGACGGTCTGGTCGCCTACCCCCTCGCGGCGACCTACCCCGTCCGCACCCTGAAAAACGAATCCCTGCCGCTCATCCTCAACAGCCCCGGCAGCGAGCTGGAGGGCTTCGCCGTGTGCGGTGCCGACGGCCAATGGAGCTGGGCACAGGCCCGGATCGATGGTGACTCCGTCGTCGTCTGGTCCGACACGGTGGAAGCTCCACAGCACGTTCGCTACTCCTGGGCCGACAACCCTTCGGGCAATCTCTACAACGCGGAGGGCTTCCCCGCCATCGCCTTTCGCACCGATACCCAGGGCAGAATCAGCGAAGAAACTCGTTACGGTTTCGACGGCCAGCGTTAGACTGCACGGGAACAACACATCTGTTCGGTCACCAGCAGTATGCGCCCCTCCTCCAACACTACAAAGAACTCAGCAGTGGCAGCGACGGAGGTGGAGACTCCATTCCTTTCGAGATAGACAGTCATATAACGGAGAAGGATACCGGAAAGATCGATGCAAGCCGCACATTCCGCGACTACCTGAGCGATTATCAAGTTCGGGCCAAGAACCGTGAGATTGACGAGCTGGTGAATGTTCTGGCCCTGGACAAAGCAAAACTTTCCGCCCCGATGAACACAAGCGTCACAGAGGCCAACATCAACGATTGCTGTCGCTTGGATGACGCAAAGGCCACCGCCGAAAAGCAAAAGACAAAAATCCACTTTGAAAGCCTGGAAGGCGATGCCCGGTCGAGATCATCTCCGGACTCTCTGTGCTTTATAACAACATCCACACTTCCCGGAGTATCGAGCATGTCCAGAGCATGACACATTCCGACAAAGCACACGGTCATAACACAGGACATACTGTGATGGCCAATTATTGAGGCTGATAATCAGACTTCGAGACGAGGTCCATGACACGCAAACGGGCCCCACCCATAGACAGAAAAAATCTGATACCGCCCTCAGGGCCATTGGAGTTCAAAGGTCAATGCCTTGGGTTTAGTTGCGAAACCCAACTTGAATGCTTTTGAATGCCGTGTTTTCCCAGATATATAATCGAAATCAAGCGTAAGCTTGGAATACACAAGGTCATAAAATTACATAAGCAACTTCTAAGCAAAGACTTGCAATTAAAATAAATTCAATTACGTATAGTAACTATCCCACCCCTTTTTCGCACCCCGAACTACCTCAAGTCGATGGATGGATACCTCGCCGAGTACACAGAAACGGCAGCATTGATCCCCTTCGGCAACGCAGCTGGTACGTGCGCTCCTGAAATCTGGTACATTCTACTTTGAAAAGCCCTCCGTTCTCCTACCACTCGTAACCCCACTCAACCCACCCCACGTATGAAAAGATTCACCCTACCCTTCACCTGTCTCGCCCTGTGCGCAGCCAATGTGTATGCCGAGGATCCGGAAGCCCCAACTCCAATCCCCGAACCCGCCTCAGCCGACCAAAGTTTCTGGACACAGGAGTACCTGACCGGAGACTGGGGCGGTGTCCGTACCGAACTGGCCGACTATGGGGTCAGCTTCGAGTTTACCAATATCCTGGATTATTACGATGACATCTCCGGCGCGCTCTCCGGCGGTGGAACGGTATTCAACCGCGTCCGCGGCACGATGAACCTCGATCTGGACAAACTGATCGGGTTCACAAATGCCAAGTTCTCCGTCGGCGGCGTCTCGCAGTTTGGCAGCAATTACAACCGCTCCCACTTCGGCGTCTTGACCAACCCCAGCTCAATCGAGGGGGTCAATACCACCCGCTTCGCCCAGATATGGCTGGAGCAAACCCTCTTCGACAACATGCTGACCTACCGCATCGGTAAGGTCGATGGCGTCGGCGCCTTCGGGGCCCAGCCCTACGGCGGAACGTTTATGAACGATGAGTTGGCCTACATCCCCAACCTGCTCTTCGCCGCCGGGCTGCCCTTTGACCCGGCTCAGCAACTCGGAGCCATCATCACTCTGCGCCCCTTCGAAGACAGCCAGCTTGAGGGCACTTACGTCAAGGCCGGTGTCTTCAACACCAACAACAACAACGCGATCAACTTCGATAACATCGGGACGGATTTCAACACGGATGGCCCGGTCGCGGTTGCCGGCGAGATCGGCTATAACTTCGGAGCTACCCCCGCGGATATGCCGGGCTACGTCAAAGCCGGTATCCACCACAACTTCGGCTCGTTCGTCGAAGTTAATTCCCCCAACACCAGCCAGGGTAACACGCTCTTTTACGTCAATGTGGGCAAGACCATCTACAAGTTCGATGAAGACGGTGAGCGCCACCTGGACGCCTCACTTTCTTTCAGCTATGCTCCCAAGCAGAACGTGAACGTCTATCACTACGAAATGACGGCGCTGCTGCGCGCCATCGGCCCGTTTGCCTCGCGCCCGTTCGACGAAGCCGGTCTCGGCTTTATCGCCGCCTGGCTGACCGACGACTACTCGAACTCGACGCCTACCACCGGCACCGACCCCAGCGGTAATGAGTTCACGGTCGAACTGACCTACAAGGCACGCCTCACTCCGTGGTTCACGCTGCAGCCCGACTTCCAGGTCGTCGTGAATCCCAACGGCAACGGCAGCCGATCGCCGGTCTACATCGCCGGTATCCGCAACGTCATCAGCTTCTAAATCACCAGCACATCCAGCATCAACCGCAGGCCGGGAAGCTCAACATTTGCTTGTCAAATGGCCATCCCAAAGACGCTCGACGTGGCCTGATTCAGAAAGAAACCACGTCGAGACCGACGCCGCCTTCCTCAGACTCATCCTGGACGAAAACCAGGTAGCGGGAGGACTTGGGGCGGGGCAGGTTCACATCTGAGACAATCGTGAAGTCCTGTGCGTCACCAGTGGCCACACTGAGCGAATCGTAACGCTTTTCTCCCTGCGGTTCGATGTTTTTGGCACTACGGCTTTTGAGCAGGAAATTCTCCTCATTAAGCTTCACCGCCACGTCCTGATTGCTCAGGTTGATCATGGTGTAGCTGCCGGATGGAGCCTTGGAGGCATCGACGAACTCAGGCATACGCTGGACAATCGCCTCCGCATATTGTCATCACCGGCATAGCCGTGGTTCAACTGCGCGTGCTGCAACTCGGCCAGCGAATGCGGAGGCAGCTCCGGGTCGGGAATCTGGATGAGCACGAAGCGGTTGACGCCGTCCCTCCTGTTACCGGATGGATAAACGAGCGGCAGAAACCTCGCGACCAAACTCCGCCCGCACATTGGCCGGAACCTTGGCCTCACAATGAACACGTCCGGCCTCTTTCCACGCCTTTACCTTAATCGGACCACGCACCGTCGGCACCGTTCCCACGATCCGGTTCAGAGCGCCCAACTGGGGGTCGATCAGCACTTGACCGTAACCGACTTCGAGCGGACGTACCCCGAGCACATACCGGGCAATCATGGTGGCCGGCGCCGTTGCCCAGGCATGGTTCCAATCCAGATTTGGCTTCAAGCTCTCGTCCCACGCCTCCCAGGTCAGGGTGGCTCCGCGCTCCAGCATATGCTGCCAACTGCGCAGCCCCCTCCCCGCCATCAGTGTTATCGCATAGTCCGCTTCACGTGCTTCAAACAACCCCTCAAGCATGTAATACACAGCATAGACGGAGCAGGTAATGCCACGGCTTTTGATGAAATCGACAACTCGCCCGCTTCGCTCCGCAGGAACAAGCCCGCAGGCCAAAGGAAATATATTCGCGTGCAGAGAGCTGTGCGCGCTTCCCTCCCCGTCCATGTAGGCGCCAGCGATTTCATCGAACAAATGCGCATTGAAGGCCGCATGCACACGCCCGGCTTTTGCCGCATACATCGCCTGATCCTCATCCAATCCCAAAACACCGGCGATCCGCGCCATGATCAGCAGCGTACGGTAGTGCAAGGCGTTGACCACGGTGTTGACCTCGACAAAGTCGTAGTCATCCCGCTCCACCGGCGGCCAATCCACAATGTCCCCCGCGTCATCACCCCCGGGAACGCCGCGACTGAGGTGGCCGGTTTCGAGCAGGCCATCCTCGCGCGCATGGATCAGCAACAGCTTTTCACGCTTGAGCGTTTCATAGTGTCGCCGCAGGAGCCGGTCATCGCCCGTGGCCTCGTAATCGGTCCACGCGATCAGGATAGAGTGCTGCTTCCACTCCGTCGGCCAGGTCGGGCGCTTGAGCAAATACTCATGTGTGCGCCTCGCGAGCGAATATTCCCGGTCCAGCGCATAGTGGGCGCACTGGTTGATGTAGGCGTCCGCTTCGTACGGAATGCGCTCACGGTCACCATCCACGTAGTAGCCACAATAAGAAGTCGCCTGCACCGTGTATTTGCAAAGCTCCCACACCCGGTCGAGCTCCCGGGACGACGAACTAAAATCGGCGGCCTTATCGTCGAACACGTACTGCACGCGCTTTTGCGTAGCGGCGACGAGTGTCACCGCGTGGGCGCCCCCCTCGATCTGCACGTACCGAAATGGCAAGACAACACCCAACGCGTCATCGAGCTTGATCGCCTTGGGGCCGGTGTTCTGCGCTTCGGGCGAAGTCTCCACACGGACGATCCGGCGGCCGGGCGTTACCGACAGGTTGACTTCCTTATAGCGAACATTGCCGGGCGGGTTTCGGTCCACAGCACCCCCTCGGCAAGCTTCACCGACCCTGACCAGCAAGCTCGCCTCCGCCACGCATTCCAGCTCCAGTTCCAGCCAGCCAAATGCCTGCCGCCCGAAGTCGATAAAGCAACCTTGCCCCTCAATACGTCTGACAAGCACGGGCGAAACCGCTTCGATCTGAAGCGGATAGTGGCTGACAGCTTCGGCAACGGGAGTCTGTGCCGACGGGCTGATGCGAAAACACTGTTCCTCTGACCAAAGGCTCGGCAAGCCATCGCGAGCGGCCCAAGTGCGCACCCGCCACCGATAGCTCCCGCCGGGCTTGAGCGCTCTCCCCTCGTACGAAACGCCCACCGATTGCGCCGAGGAGACCGGACCGGACACCCAGGCAACGCGACTGCCAGAGGCGTCCATGACCAGCAATTCATACGCTTCCTGAGAGGGCCCCGGCAGCCCTGCGTTGACGATCCACCCGAACGTCGGTCGAGTCGTAGCCAGCTCAGCCAGCCCCGGAAACGCCAGCAGATCACACATCAGCCCGGACGGCTGGCAGTGGACAGGCAACCGCTCGTGCCCGTTTTTCCGCTTCACGTCAACTTCAGGCGCAACATTCGTCATCTCAGTCTGCATAAGATAAACAAGTTTTTTTTAACAAATCTAGACGTGCGCGCGACCAGGCGCATCAAGTTCCAGCCGTATCAAACACGGTCAAGCCCTTCAGATTCACCTTTCTGGTTTGTATCAATAAACTGAATACATAGCCGGAAACAAAACACGTCAGCAGCGCCACCAGAATGAAAAAGGACCAATGCAGATCCGTATAGGTCCTGACCCAGAGCGTACACACGATCGACAGACACACGCCGATGATTGCCCCGACCCAGTTGCCACGTCGGGTAAAAAGCCCCAGGATGTATATCCCTCCAATGCCCCCGCCCAGCAGCGCGATGATCTCGTTCCAGATCTTGAACATGGAAGTGATCTCCATCCCGGCCATATAGAGCGCCGCCCCTGTGCCAAACAGCCCGACAAAAACCGACAGCACTTTCAGGCTTATCAAGCGGGCGCGGTCGCTGATACCGGGCCGGAATTTGCGAAACCAGTCCTCGACCACGATGGTCGCCACCGAGTTCATACTGCTGGACAGCGTGGACATGGAGGCGGCGAAAAGCGCCGCAATAATCAGCCCCGCCAGCCCTACCGGAAGCCGCTGGATGATGAACAGCGGGACGATCTGGTCGTTATCCATCAGCGGGTCCAGCTCCTGCGGCCTGCTCCGGAAATAGGCGAAGGCAACGAGCCCGACTCCATGCACCAGCAGCGAAATGAGAATCCCGAAAAAGGCATAGGTTTTGGCCAACTTGCGCACATCCGCCAGACGGACCGAAAACACACGCTGCACCACCGGCTGGTCTCCCAGAAACGAAGCCTGCTGAAAGAGCCAGCTCAGAATCCCTATCCAGAGAATCGGCAGCGTGTAGTCCCACTTCAAATAGAACAGGTCAAATTTGTCATACTGCGCGGATACAGTGACGAATTCAGAAAACCCTCCCGGCAGACTGCAAATCCCCAACACCACCATAACAGCCGCTCCGCCCACCATCAGGCAGCCCTGAATAACATCGGTCCAGATAACTGCCTCGAAACCGCCCAGTGTCGAGTAAAGTGTGGTGACCAACCCCAGCAGGGCGACGCACAGATAGACGTTCAATCCCGTGACGGCAGAGATAGCCAGCGAAGGCAGCAGCAGCACCACACTCATTCGCCCCAGAAGCTGAAACAGGATGCACTGCGCACTGGCCACGTAGCGCAGTGCCGGATGGAACCGCAGCTCCAAGAATTCGTAGGTCGAGGTCAGCCTCAACTTCCTCAGCAGGGGAAAAAACAAATAGGCCTGCAGAAAATAGCCGGGGATCAGCAGCAAAACCAGGAAAAACCAGACCAGGTTTCCCACAAAGGCCTGCGCCGGAATCGCCATAAAACTGATGCTACTGGAGGCCGTGGCAAACATGCTGATACCCGCCGCCACGCCGGAGACGTTGCGACTGCCGAGGGCAAATTCCTCGCTGCTGTTTTGCTTGCGGGAAAAGCTCAGGCCCACCCATACGACCCCCATCAGGTAAGCGACCAAAACACCGTAATCCCACCCGGACAGGCTTTTAACCACCCGCAGTCCCGAGACGGAATATATCTCTGCCGTATCCAAGTCCGCCGCCAGGTAATCACCGTTCCGGTCCGCCACACCGACACGCCGCAAGGGCTGCGCCACACCGGTAGCCGTAATCCAGGTGTCTGTCACCGAATGATAAATAAATGCCTCTTGTTTGCCTGCGGCCCTCGTCAGTAATTCATCCAGCGAGGAGAAAGCTTCAGCGGAGTTGAAACCGCCGAGCACAACCAGGTGACTTTGCCCAAGCCCCGCGACCCCGCTCCCAGCCAGAGGAACTAACATGGGGGACAGTTCACGCCAGCCACGATGGTCCGTCGAATCGACCGGAAACTCGCGCCACCCGGCTCCTTCACCGCAAATGCGCAAGCCCTCCGCCCCCTCGCCGATACCACCGAAAACAATCAACTCGCCAAATCGACTGCCGACCTCAGGAAGTAAACGCCCGCCCATCGGCATAGGCGGAAGGCGTTCCCAGCCCGCCGCACGTTGCGCAAGGTTTAGCCGAAACACCGCGTCCGAAGGCGCTAGTCCCTCGAGCGTGGCACTGCCGCCCACCAGGTACAGATAGCCGTCGTGGACGACCGCGCTCGCATAGGCCCGCGCCTCCGGTAATGAGGGCAACGCCGTGATCTCCACGCGCCCGGTCTGCCAGGTCAGACGGCGGCATTCACGGCTAGTTTGCCCATTCTCCAAGCCGCCCAGAATGAAAAGCGAATCACCCGAAGCCGCGCTCGCGGCATACGCAGGTGCCTGTGCATCGAGCCGTTCCCATACTCCGTCAACACGCCACACATATATCTCCGACTGTCGCGCCCGCTCGTCCGCAAGCTCACCGCCAAACCACAGCGTGCCCCCGTCGCCGCAAAAGAACGCTCCGGCTCCCGCCGGGCCGGGCAGCCTGAGATCGGTGCCCGTGACCTGCAGGCTCTGCTGGTCTCCGGCCTCTGCGGAGGCGCAGCACAACGAGGCCACGCACAGCCCTAGCAAGAACCAGCGAACGACGCCATTGAGAGAGTTCCCTGAAAGTGGCATGTGTGGGTGAAGTTACCGGAGAGGCTACTTGTTATCCAGCGCAACTTCGATCCCGTCGAGGTCTCCGACTCTCCAGGTGATGACATCCTTGACTGCGCCATAGGTGATCTCCACGCGCTTGCGGTCTCCCTCCGTGGTGACGCTCATTGTGCCCTGCGGGCCATCCTTGAGCGAAGGAAGAATTCCCGTTACAAAACGCGGATCTTTCGCCCAGAAGTCAAAACTGAGCATCATGTTTTCGTAGTGTCGGCTTAGCTGCGTGTCGGCGCGCTGACCGTCCGCCTCGATGAAAAATCGCGCGTTGACCTCGGGAAGCATGGCCCCCTGCGTAGTGGCTGTCATGGGCGCTTCCAGCGTCATGGCAGCGGCATCCACAATCAGGGCACCCGCCCCGGCACCGAAACCGTTTTCGGAGGCCGCGTCAACCTCAGCGACCGGAAGCAACGCCGTCGCGTAGAGTTCCGAGCCGGGCTCGCGTCCGCCGATCTGGATGTTGTTCGTACCCTCATTCAAGCTGAATACACCCGGAACACGTTGCCAGGTTGGGAATGCCCGGCCAGCGAAATTCCAGTCGGTCGCCGGGGAACCGTTGACGCTCACGACGAAAGAATTGGTATCGCCGCCGCGCAGGGGGTCGCCAATCTTGACCTTGAGGAACAGCGCGTAATCACCCGCCTGCGGCACCTCGACGGACGCGGTGGCCTTGCCCGCCGATTTAACGGACGTCGCGACCCGCGTTGTCGGAGCGTAGAGCTCCATCGGCGGCACCAGGCGGAACGACGGCGCGAAGGACTGACCGCCATTGGCGGGGCTGAGTTGCGCAATGTCTTCACCGGCCTTAATCAGAGCCAGCGCGTAAAGACGCGTCCCCGGCTCGCGCCCGCCGACCTTTACCGCATTGGAACCGGCGTCCAGAGAAAAGCTCCCCGTGGTCGAATCGGGATTTTTCACCTGCTCCCAACGTACAACTGGCATGGCCCGGAAGTGCCAGTCAAAAACCTTCCCGCCGTTGACGGACATCTTGAACGAGTTGGCCCCGTCCAGGCAGACGCACATCGCGTACAGATCGTAGTCTCCTGCCTCCGGGACATGGATATCCGCTGTGGCCGAACCGGCCATCCCGCGCTTTGTCATGACGTAGGCATTACTCGGATCGCGCGGATTTAGCAGGGCGCCAAAGTCCGTGACCTCAGGCTGAAAACGCCCGTCGGTATGCAGCAGGTAGGTGTATTTGTGCTGATCATTATCCTGCCGAATCTGGTCGAACATGACAACGTAGGCCGGGCGGTCTTTATTTTCCCGGACGTACACGCCATAGCGCAGGGCCACTTCCGGCGAGGGACCGGGCTGGCCACTGAGCGTCTGGGTATAGGCATCGAGCATGTCAGCCACCACCCAGGTGTATTCCGGGCGTGCCTCGAAGCGAACGATCCGGGCCGACGTACCGTCCGTGTTATGACCGGGAGCCTGCCCCTGGCCGTCGATCAGGATGAGGTTGTGATCGACCGTAGTTTGGCGGCCGTAGCTGGAGTCCACTGCCCAGCGACGCCCGAGCGAATAGAAGTTATAGTGCCCCTTGTCACTCTGGCTGTGCGTCACGTGAAAATACGGTCCGGCCTCCAACGAGAACATCGAGTCCAGGATGTCCCAACCCGAGCGGGAAACCGTCAGCCCGCGGTCAGAAAAGAGAATACTCTCGGGCACGCCCGCCTCTTGCGGCGATTGCGGCTCGGGCGAGTAATCGGCACCGTAGATAACGATCTGCGGGAGGTTGTTTTTCTCGCTCGTGTTTTCGTAAAGCCACTTGGCCAGCGGGCTGTCTATGATGCTGGAAAGCGCGAGCATATTGACGTCGGAGCGTCCGAAGTTATCATCGTTGCGGTCCTCGACATACGGCTCGCCGGGCACAAGCATATCCGCCCAGAAGGTCGGAAACTCGGGCAGGTTCCCGAAGTCAATCTGTTCCAGCCCCAGCGTATCAATTGCCCGAAGGAATGGAACGGAACGGTCGAAACCGTAGAAGAAATACGCCTGCGCCTCCTTGTACGCGCCATCGGGGCCGATGCCGTTTGAGAGCCATTGCTCCAGTACCCAGCGTGCCTGTTTCTGCCAGTTTTGGGAGCGCTCCGGAAAGCGCTCGCGCAGGGTCAGCGAGGCAAGACCGACCGGCCCCATCGTCACGCCGCTGAAGTTATGCCAGGGCACGAACAGGGCTACATTACGCCACGCAGGCGAGTTACGGAAGACGAGATCGGGATTGATGTGAAGGTTCAGGTTGGGGTCCGAAAAGGAGTAGTCCGGCCCCTTGTCGCCGACCGCTTCAGCCACCATTTCATCGCAGTACTCCGCCGTAGTCTGGGCGACGGTCTCAAACTGCTCGGAGGTCATGCTATCGCCAAAGAACTCCAGACCCAGCGCGAGGAAGAAGATAATGTCGCCGCGTTTGCCGGACAACCCCTGAGAGGCGGGCGTGCCATAAGGGAAAGCCTTCGCGAAAGCCACGATCACCTCGGCACCCTGCTCGCCAAAGCGGCGGTCACGCGTCATCTGCCAGGCCAGACCGAGGTTCCACAACTGGGGAAGATTCGCCCGACCGGCCAATTGGAAGCCTTTGTGGTCGAGCGGGACGACCCCCATCTTTTCCGGGTCAAGATACAGGCTGTCCCCGGGGGTATTGATCCGCTCAGCGGTTTGGAGCACCTGATCCCAGTATGGCTTTACCTCGGGTTTGGTGAGCGTTTCCCGCACATGCCCGGGATTGAAAAACAGCGGGCCTTGAGTTTGCGCATGAAGCTCCCCGGCAACCGCGAGAAACACTAAACAGGCAGACAACAACGATAATAGAGACTTCATATTCGGATGGGTAATAGTAAGTATTTTCCAAGACTGGAAGCAGAGCAGGACCTTCTGCCAACTCACACCAAGGATAAGGCCGAGGCAGGATTGGCTCACAATGTTAAAAGACTTGCCATGCTCATTTCTGTTATATTTATACTGAGCATCCGAGCGTTGCTCTTGACCGGTGTTTTCAGTATGTATTTCCGGCGGCGGATAAACCAAACTCACGCAACAGCACTCGCCCGGCTGCGATTGATCAGGGCGCTCGAAACAGGTGACTCGGCATGATTCTCAGATACCTTTCCTGCGATATTCGTGATTTCAGCACGTTTCCCGACTTACCTTCCTGTCGCTATAACTGGGAGTTCTTTATCTCTTTTCGGGGAGAATGCCGCCCCGTTTTTGAGAACGAGTTTTCGACGAGTTTTCACGAGCGTTCCCTCTGGCTGCTTCGACCGCAGGAGATTTACCACTGGATTCCAAAAGGCACCCGCAGCCACCGGGCCGTGTTCCAGTTCGCGGATGTGCCCGACATTCTGAAGCAACTCGTCGGGAACAAGCTGTTTATCCGCAAAAGCATTACCGACGAGGAGGCCGCCCTCATCGAATCGCTGGCTCTCGAACTTCGCCACTACTACGATGAGCAAACGGACCGCCTCTATCTGGCTTCGCTCAAGGCGGTCGCCCAACTGTCGCTGATTCTGACCGCGGACATGAAGTTCGACCGCCAGATCCGGCTCGACACCATTGAGGCTAACCGCGTGCTGAAGGCGGAGAACTTTTACCGCGAACACCTGCGCGCCAATCCCAGCGTGAATGAAGTGGCGGCCCACGTCGGCATCTCCAGCAGCCAACTGCGGCGGCATTTTCGCGGTGTCCGCAATGAGTCACCGCACGAGGCTTTTACGCGCCTTCGTTTAATCGAGGCTAAACGTCTGCTGACCAATACGGATCTCACTCTGGACCAGATCGCCCTGCTGAGCGGGTTTGCCAGTCTGGTGGACTTTCACCGGATTTTTAAGACCAGCAATAAACTCACGCCCACGGCCTGGCGTCGAACCAGCGGCTATCACCTGAACTTCCAAGGCACAGAAGGAATAAAGACCAAAAAGTCGAAAACAAAAAAAGCTAGGCGCATCATCAAGGACGGTTTTCTCACCAATCCGGAATAACGCGTTCGTCGAGGCAGAAAATACCAGCCCGGCGGCAGCTTCACAAAGTCAGGTTCTCCCCGGAGAGTGAAACGCCAAGCTCTCACGCAAGCCGTCACAGGCTTCGTTCGCCTGTCCGCTTCTTGCCCATGAAGCAGAGGGACAGCGTGAAAACAGCCGAGCCCCGTTCATCAACTCGCGCAACACTACCGGGATATCGCGAATGCCGACACAACCGGGCATATTCTTTTCATCATACTCGAGGTGGTGCTTCCCCACTGTGCGAATGCCTTTCGCGACCGCATAGGCCGTTTCGAGCAAAGTGAGATACCCCCTCGTGTCTTCCAAGTTCGTATTGAAGTCTGTCCCGGATTGTGCCTGCACTCCCCGGCAGAAATTCTCATAGCAATCCACCAGTTGCGCATAATAAGAGCCCCCAAGGACATCTGTCAGCACCACACCGTTAACAGTGGAGAACCCCGAGTCCACGTCGATAATCCCCGTCGCCTCGTCTCCGCGGATTTCGATCGTGGCCGGAAGTTCCGTCAAACAGGCATGTGACAGTGCGATAATCATCTCCACCCCATCCTCCATACGTGCGGTCAGCGAAAGCGTATCGTAACTCTCGATCTCGTGCGCACGGTAAAACTCGGCCTCCAGATCAACAACCGAACAAGCCGGGCCGCACTGCGCAGCCAGCAGTTGAAACAACCCCATGACCAGATGCGCAAGGGCATTGCTGGCTGGCCCGTCAAAGACGGGAAGCCCATCGACGGCCAAACGTCCAGCCCAGGCAGCACGTTCATAATACGCGCGGGGCCTCGGCCACAAGGCACTGGCCCGCAGGCTGCGCAGTTTCCCCAGACGGCCTTGGCCGATGGCCGCTTTCATCTCCCGGAAACAGGGCCAGCAGGATCGGTTGAATCCGACCGCGATGCGGTCCGACTTCGGGTGTTTCAGCAGGAGTTCCAACTGCCTCACGGTAGCGACCGGAGGCTTCTCCAGATAAACAAACAAGTCCGCATCCACACAGGCGAGCGCCATCTCGAAATGGTAAGGAATTGGCGTAACGATCAAAACCGCATCCAGTTGCCCGGTCATCTGCCTGAGACACTCTCGCAGTTCACCGAAGCAGCGGGTGGAGCGCCTCTGCCATTCCTCGCGCAGGACAAGGTTCTTCTCAAGGTCAAGGGCGGGATCGACAGCCGCAGCCAGTCGCACCCACCCCCGCTCCTCCATCTGGAGAAGTGCCTGAGTGTGGTAATGTCCGAAACCTCCGACCCCGATTTGGGCCAGGCGTATGGGTTGATCATTCATCGCAAATATGTCTGGAAGCAGTTGTCAGACAGAATGGAAGTCCCCTCGACCGGCCAGTCAGGGAGAAATCTCCCTTGCCATGCCCACTTCACATGGATGGCCAGAGGTAACGATCGGCAGTCTCATCCTGCTCAACGCATCCCAACCTTCGCCATTTGAGTTAACAATACATGAATGAAAATCCGATTAGTATTGTTATATTCATGGCCATTAACGCCCATTGAGCGGAAAGGGAACTGCTGCTATGATAAAATCGATGCTGATTACCCCTTTCAACAAATCCGCCTCCACCTCTTTGTCTCAACGCGCAGGCTTTACATTGATAGAGCTACTATGCGTGATCGCGGTCATCGCCATCCTCGCGAGTCTCCTCATGGTAGGGACAAACGCGGTGCGGCGCATGGCCGACAACACCGAGACAACCTCACGCCTTCGCCAATGCGGGATAGGCATGTTCAACTACGCCGCCGATCACCACGGCAACGTACCCAGCAATGGTCTGATCGGTGCCGACGGCACAGACCGTTCCGGCCCAGGCAGACGCTGGCCGGACAAAGTGGCTCCCTACATGGGACTGAACCCTCCGTACCTCATTGCAAACAAAGATTGGAAAACGTACCAGCCCTACCGTTGTGTGAGCCAGGACGACTTCATTGAGCAGCAGAACCTGACCGGCCCCAATGCGGTCTTTGGGCTCAACGAGTACTTTTCTCTCGAATATGAAGGCGTGCCCGGCGAAAAAGGCTGGCGCAAGTTCAGTGATGCCATCGATCCCGCCACGACCCCCTTGCTCGTCACCCTCTCCGCCTACGATGAAAACGGAAGCCTGATCGGATCCGGCCATGTCGCAAATCCCCGCGGCGGCCCCTCGCCCCTCGCCCGTAAATATGGCTGGAGCCAGCGCACGAACGGCACCGGCCCCGCACCGACCCTCAACGGAGCCTACGGCATACTCTATATAGATGGCCATGTCGGGGTTGTGAGCAATAGCTGGCCTTTTTCTGCCATCAATGCCGGCATGGATTTCCATCCGAAAAAAGACGTGTCCATCACGCCTGCCGAGTAGCTGGTAAGTTTTTCCCTCAAATGGCGTTTAGACTTCTATCGCCCTCCTCCCGCTTTCTCCACACCGCAACCAACGCTCGTAATGATCCATAAACCGACCACTATCACCCGCCCTGTTTCACTCGCGCTGTGCCTTTGGCTCGCCCTCTTGCTCCTGCCCTTGCACACGTCCCTCGCCAAGCTCGAGGTGCCCTCCTTCTTCGGGGACCACATGGTACTGCAACGGGAGGCTCCGATCAAACTCTGGGGAAAGGGCGATAACGGCACAACCATCACCGTGCGGCTGGAGAACCAAAACGCGCAGACGACCGTGAAAAACGGACACTGGCAGTTGGAGCTTCCGCCCATGAAAGCTGGCGGGCCTTATCCAATGAAGATTTCCGACGGCACTACGACACTGACGTTTTCGGACGTCCAGGTCGGTGAGGTTATTTTACTGGCCGGCCAGTCCAATGCCCGCTGGCAGATCAGTCGGACGGCGGATGCCCCCGCCCGTATCGCAATGGCACGCGCAGGCAGCGGCACGATTCGTCAATTCTGCCACGACTATCGGGCTGCCAGTCAACCGCAATTCGATGTACTCAACGGCAAATGGATCGCCAACGACCCTCAACAGGTCGGTCTATTCTCTCTGCTGGGTTATTACTACGCACAAGCCCTGCAACGCAACAATCCCAACGTCCCCATCGGCATAATCGAAGTTGCTGTCGGCGGAACTCGCGTAAAAAGCTGGTTCACTCCACGCATGCTGGCGGAGCACCCCTCCGCCCACGAAGTCCTGGTACGCTACCAAGAAGCGATTCCCGCCGAACGGCAAAAATACGACAATCTCCTCAAGCAATACAATGCCAGCGCCGAAGCCGCGAAAGCTGCCGGTAAACCCACCCCGGCCAAACCTTCCGCCATCAAATACGGCCCCCTCGACGAGAACCACCCGCAGCGCCCCGGCGGTTACTACAACGGACGCGTAGCTCCTTTTCGCGGACTGTCGGCCCGCGCCGTGATCTGGTATCAGGGTGAAAGCGACGCCGCCGTCAACCTTCCGCCCAGCGACCGCGAGCACTATGCCGAACAACTTGAAGCCATGATCAGCGCGTGGCGGCAGGACTGGGACAACGACTCTCTGCCCTTCATGGTCGTACAGTTACCATCGTTCCAGAGCACAAGCTTTAACTACGTGCCCATCCGGGCCGCGCAGGCCGAAGCCGTTGAAGCCCTGAAGAACGCGGGATTGGTCGTAACGCTCGACACCGGTAATCCCGACGACATCCACCCCTACGGCAAGCAAGTCGTCGCCGAGCGTTTGGCAGACATGACCCAGGGCATCATCACCGGTAGCCGCTGGGAACAGCAGAGCCCGAACCTGATCAAGGCCGACCGGCAGGGCCGCGTCGTGCTGTTGGAATTCTCGTGTCCCGGAGACAGCGTGCTGCGCAATGCCTCTGCCAGCGTCGAGCTTCTGCTCGAAATGATCCGCGGCAAACAGCAGCAGGCGCTTCCGCTCAGCGGATTCGAACTCGTGGATGCGGAGGGACACGCCCACCCGGTCTCCGCCCAGTTGCTCGGCTCGAACAAAGTAAGACTCTGGAGTGAAGAAGTCAGCGAGCCAGTACGCGTGAACTACCTGCAAGCAGACAATGTATTATCAACGATCAGCCTTTACAATTCCGAAGGCTATCCGGTCGGCCCGTTCTCCGTCGATCTGACGCGGTAGAATAAACAACCATGCGCATCACCGCACCCGACAGGCACGAGCGCTCGGGGCTCCACTCGGCTTAAAATCAGCTTTCCGCAACAGGAAATAAGCAGGTCTATAACATAAACGCGCATCCACTGGCCCGTGCAATTGACACGTATATGGACAATTACAAACATTCCCATTATCAAGTTTACCACCTTGTTAATTAGAACCCCCAACGTTTACGCATTATGCAATCAAAGTATTCGATCCTGGCACTGACTTTGCTATCTTCGGCCTCGTGGATGAGCGCTCAAACAACCAATTGGACGAACACCGGAACAGGTGATTGGAGCACCGTCTCGAACTGGAGTTCAGGCCTTCCTTCTGCCACCGTGAATGCTCAAATCAACCTGGGAGAGGCGCAAGTAACCACAAGCGCGCAAGCCAAACTGGTAACAATCGGCGTAGCGACAAACGGGAAGCTCTCCGTCCAGACCGGCGCCGAACTCATCACGAGTGACCGCCTGAATCTTGGCCTCAACGGCGGCACCGGCACATATGAACAAAGCGGAGGGACGGTCAATGTCACAGAATTCCGCTTCAACACGAACGGCAGCAGCATGAAGATAACCGGCGGGTCATTCGTATCCAACGCCAAGAGCTATCTGGCCATCAGCACAAATACCAGCAAAGGAACAACCCTCAGCCTGGAAGGAGGCTCACTGACAATAAACGGCAACCTTGTGCTGGCACGAGACGGCAGTGGCATTTTTAAGGTTTCCGGCGGCTCGTTCAGCGGCACTTACCTGACCTCCGAAAACAACGGCTCGGGTGAAATGCAGATACTCGGGTCCGGCGCCTCCTCCATCTCATTCAGCACATCCATCATGGCGGGCGCACTCAATACCCTCATGTATTCCTTCGACAGTGGCGGCGTCACCACCGTCGAGGTGGGAGCCCACGCGGACTTGACAGGCGTTACTTTTGTCTTCGACGACATGCCCGGGTTCAGCGCGCAGATCGGTGACACCTTCACGCTGGTTCAGTCGCGTAATACAGCTGGCAATATCACGATTGATGAGAACCCGACAATCTCCTCGCTGGGCAACTACCAGTTCAGCTTGGCAGTGGTCGATGTCGACGGATACGATACCCTTCAGGCGACAGTCACCGCGATCCCGGAAGTCAACACCTACGGGGTGCTGATCGGTGCTCTCACGCTAGGCTGCCTGTACAGCCGCCGACACAGGAAGTAGCCATCTCCCCGTATAAATCAATAACAAGGCCCGGTTTCCGGCTTCTGTGTTGCCCAGGCAGCACAATGGCAAGAAAGCCGGGTCTTGTTGCGTGTCTGGATAAATGACGATGTGGAACTGGTGCCCTTCTTCGGCAAAACACCAAACCGACGGCTGTTCCGTTCCGTCCGACATCTGGCCATAACAGGCACACAGCAATACGGGTTTCCTGACACTCCTCTCAACTGACCGCGAGTAGATACCGATCCCCCCGGCGCTCCAACGAACTGACCAACATGCCCGCTAGCCATCGACGGCACGCCGCGCGGCATATGGCGCTACGTCATTTCTACATTAGGAATTTTCCGAACACGGGCTGAGGTTTTGAGACGAGTCGAAAAACGCCGATAGCGGGTCGAAAAAGACCATTCCCCTCCCGTTGAGCGCTGACCTGAGCAGGCCCTAAATCGACAGCCAGCGTCCGCCTCAAAGGCTCGATGTCTCAGGCTCCTCCAGCGGCACCCACTTGCCACCCGCCAATTTTGCATGCTGAGCACCCAGGCGTTTGAGGTATTCCGGGTCAAGCGTGGGATCGTCCGTTTCCAGGCGCCAGGCCGTCAGTTCCTCCTGTAATTTAAGCAGCGTATCGGCATAGGCAGGATCGTCGCTGAGATTGTGAAGCTCATATGGGTCCGCCTCCACGTCGTAGAGTTCGTAACGGGGAGGATAGAGGAAGACTTCCATCACCGCCCGCCACGGATCGCCCTCCGGCGGAGCCTTGTACTGTCCGGGAACAGCCGGATTTTTCCGCCCGGACTCAAGGTTGAGAATCAGCTTGTAACGCCCGTCTCGAATCGCCCGGCGCGGGTAGTAATGATCGACGCGGTGGGCCGTGTACTCGGTCGCAATCATTGTTCGCCATTTGGGGTCCGCGTCGTTCTCGAGCAGCGGCAACAGGCTGCGCCCGGCCAGACCCGGTGGAACCTCCAGCCCCGCCGCCTCCAGAATAGTCGGCATGATGTCAACGGTGCTGACGAAACGAGCATCGCGGGAACCGTTAGCCAACGCACCGGGCACGTAAACAAGGAATGGAATCCTCACACCGGCCTCGTAGCAGGTCGTCTTGGCGCGCGCAAAAGGCGCGCCATGATCGCCGACATAAATGATAAGCGTATCATCCAATAAGTTGCGGCGCTTCAAGTCTTCAATCAACAAACCAACGCCCCAGTCCACCCGTTCAAGCGCACTGTAGTAGCCAGCCACATCATGGCGCATCCCGGGGAAATCCAGGGCGACAAAAGGCAGCAGCTCGACCTCCTCCGCCGTATGCGGGTGGCTCGGGATCCCCTTGGTCTGAAAAGCTCCCGCATCGTAGGGACGATGCGGATCAAAGAAATTCACGTAGAGGAAGAACGGACGGCCGGCCTTTTCCGCCTCGCCCATAAAGGCGTCAGCCCGACGCGAGACCTCGGCCACATCCCGTGAGCCCAGCACGAACTTGGAATTGTCCAGATCGAAGGGGAACGCACTGGCGGGCTCGACATGAAGCTTGCCGATGATGCCCGTCATGTAGCCCGCGTTTTTCATCTCGACGGCCAGGTTGGGAAGCTCGGGGTTGATCGCGTAACCGACATGGGCCAGCCCCAACTGCCCGTTTTGGTGCGGGTACAGTCCGGTTAAAATACTGCTGCGCGAAGGCGAACACGAGGACTGCGTCACGTAGCCGCGCTCGAACAGCACGCCCATCTCACCGAGGCGGTTGAGATTCGGTGTATGCGCCTGATCGTCCCCGTAGGCATCCATCTCGACTCCGTGATCGTCCCCCGTGATCAACAGGACGTTCAGCGGGCGTCCGTACAGCGCACCACTCAGCAATGACAGGAGTAAGACGAGCGTTTTTATGTTCACGATAGTAGAGACGGAAGTTAGCAAGATAAAGGCGTTAAACGATTCTAGGCCCTCAAGGATTTTCATCCACACTGACTTTGAACAGGCGCAGCGGCGACGGTTCCGGCCACGGCTTGGGGCGGGCGACGTCGCGATTCGGCGGTAGCGTTTCCCACTGCAGGATGTATTTTTCACCCGGATTGAGATCCTCGCCCTGATCATAGGCGCGGACCGTCTTCATCCCGGGGAAGTCCGACTCGACCCGGTACAACTTCCGGTAAAAGGCTTGCTCTGCCGGGTCCGGCTTGAGGATATCAACCACTGAAAAGTCTTCTTCACTCAGCAGGTACTCGCCACTGGGATACTTGACGTGGCTGATCTGCTCTTTCAGCAGCCCCTTGCCGGCCGGAGCCACACTGCCGTGACGCACATCCGTGCTTTCGATGGAGCCGCCGCCGCTGAAATACCAGCGGTAGTCCCAGTCCGAGGTCTGATAAAACTGCCAGTGGTCATCCTCCCAACGGGCATGGTAGAGCTGCGTGTTGCCCTGCTCGTCGAACTTGTGGTAGGTGAGGACCACCCTTCCCTTTGAGTCGAAGCCGATCTTCCCCGAGCCGTTGATGATCCCACCCTCGACCGGGATCGGGTCCACGATGAGGCCGGGAGTTTCAATGGTCAGGGGTAGCTTCAGCGGCTCGCCCGCGGCCGTTTCCCAATGGACGAGATCGCGGCTGCGCGCATAGGAAAGGTCGTGGTTAGTCTCGCAGTCAACGGTGTCGCGCCATACCCAGGACATATGGTAGTAGCCGTCCGGCCCCAAGGTCGGTCCCAGGGGATAGGCGTTCATCATAGATTCGCCGTCGAGAATGGAACGGTCTATCAGGCGTTTCCACTTTTGGGTGTCCGTATCATAAATGTTATAGTAGTTCACGCCGTTACCGCTGGAACCATCGCGGTAATAAAAGACAAGATCGCCGTCCGCGTTTTTCATGAAACGCGGATAGGTCACTCGCTGCTCGTCCCGGCCGGTCATGGGAGCCGCCTCCAGCGTCGTGACGTCGTAAGGCTGTGTGGAGCGGAAATAGACCAGCGGGTTGACATGCATGTTGCCGCTGACGTGTATGTACCCCTCCTTGTCGAGGGCCATGACGATGTAGTTATGGCTATCCCATCCGAGCTTCGAGGGGAGCCTCTTATAGGTCCAATCCGAGGAATCCAGTCGCCGCTGAGCAATCGTCATCTGCCGGTCAGCGTCGTAATAGGCCACGTACTGGTACGGAGGAACCGTCAGCAGGTAAAAGCCAACCCGATGCCCCGACCAAACATTGTCAAGCTCCTGCGCATCGAGCAGTTGGGGCGGAGTAGGCTTGGATTCGTCACTGTCCACAACTGGGCCAGCATGACTGAAATTCATAGCAAACAAAGTGCAGCTCAAGCCAATAACTGCAAGTCTCATGTGGGGGATGATAGGCATAAGGGTATACGAAATTTGATAGTTTCGGGCGGTGCAAAATCCCGCCTTATACTACCAGAGAGATACGCTCGATCTATATCCCGAACAACCCGAAAAGACCTGCAGAATACTAACCTTATCAGCCAATTAATAAAATCACGGCGGGATCCCGGTAGCAAATACCCACGGGGGCCCCTCTTTCATTCAAGACACAGGCTCGACCCTCATCACCCAAAAGAAAGACACGCTTCATCAATAAGTCTGTCCGTTCGCGTACCTGCAGATTAGTGGGGCCTCGCCCCGTCAACCCGCCTACCCCAACCCCGTCTTGAGCGAATTTGTTATAAATGTGACGAGCCATCCCACTTGCAGGAGACTGACAGTAACACGATCCTTAATCGTGTCCTTATTTCGAACCAATCAATCCCTAGCGATACCCGTTATGAAAAACACCCCCCGATTCCTCCTACTCCTCGCAGCCTCCGCGCTGGGCATCACTTCGCTTCACGCAAGCACAGTGGTGTTCTCCGATGATTTCAACCGGGCGAATGTCGGCCCGACCAATAATGATACCCTCATAGGCAACGGCTGGGTCTGGCCGCAAGCTGATGGCGAATGGGCGATCAACGATGGCACCCTCGTCACTGACAAAACCACCCCTCCGGCCCCCCCGACCGGTGCTCCTCGTATCCTCAATCAGTCAGTCTCCCTTTCAGACACCCAGTCGTTCACCTACTCGGTGGACATTTTCGCTGCCGATGCATCCACCGGATGGATCGGGCTGATGTTTGATGTCCATAGCATGAACAATTTCGAAATCGTGCGCTTCAAGATCGGATCAAATTCCTACCAGGCCCTTCGCATGGAAGGCGGCAGCCCTGTGACATCAACACTGGTCACGAAAAGCGACGCCACCGAAACCTTCACCGCAAACACTTGGTACACGATCACGGTGACGACCTATGTCGAAGATGTCGAAGGAAGCATCGAGTTCTCCATCACCCGGCGCGGCAGTGAAGAGAATCTGAACGTGGCCAACACCGCCAACTTCGGAGCAGACCCCGAAAGCTGGACCAACAACGGTTTCGGCTTATTCGCCGAAAGCAACGGCAAACCCACCTTCGACAACATGCTGGTCACCACGGTCCCCGAGCCGGGCGAAACCTCCCTGTGCCTGCTCGCGCTTGCTGGGGCCTTCACCCTCCTGGGTCGCCGCTACCTGCGCTCGCGCAAGTAACAAACCCCATTACCCAAGCGCATCAGCACTTTTCTGTCGGACCGGGGTCGCACGGCCCCGGTCCACCGCAGAAGACCGTCTCGTTTCCAAGCCTCTTGCCGGATAACTTGTCAAGCGGCTGAAAAGGCTTAATCCAGTTACAGGAAGCCCCACTATGTCTAATAACAGATTTCTCGGGATCATCCCCTCGGTGGCCACGATCCTCTGCGCAGCCCCGATAGCCCTGCTGCAGGCACAGGGCAATGAGCAGACTGCCCCCAACGTGCTCTTCATCGCCATCGACGATCTCCGGCCCGAGTTGGGAGCCTATGGCAACAAGGAGATACAGTCACCCAACATTGATCGGCTGGCCGCCGATGCGACGCTGTTCAATCAGGCCTACAGCCAGGTGCCGGTCTGCGGAGCCTCACGCTCAAGCATGCTGAGCGGAATGCTTCCAACGGCAAAGCGCTTCACTGCTTTCGACTCGCGCGCCGACGAGGACGCCCCCGGCATGCCCACGCTTCCGGCATGGTTCAAGGAGCATGGCTACACCACGTACAGCAACGGGAAAATTTTTCACAACAGGAACGATTCAACCGACGGCTGGTCACGGCCCGCCTGGATGCCCTCCATCAGCCACGGCGCCATGCTCAATCCCGAGAGCAAGAAGCACCTCGGCGGAGTCCGTAATCGCGGCCCGTTTTACGAACGCGCCGAAGTCGAGGACTCGGCCTACTTCGACGGACAAGTTTTGGACAAATCCCTCGCGGACCTCAAGGAACTCTCCGCCGCCGGGAAACCCTTCTTCCTCGCAGTCGGCTTCATCCGTCCGCACCTCCCCTTCTACGCTCCCGCACAGGATTGGGATGCCTTTGACGAGGGCTCGATTTCACTGGCCGTCAACCGGGAGCTACCCGCCGGCTCACCTGAATCCCTTACTCCCTCGAACGAAATCCAGTTCTACGGCGACCACGGCATCCCCTACAACAGTGAGCTGTGGCACCAGACGGCCAAGCACGGCTACTACGCCTGCGTCCGCTACGTGGACCGGCTGGTCGGCAAACTCCTCGACGCACTCGAAGCAACCGGACAGGCCGACAACACAATCATCGTGCTCTGGGGTGACCACGGATGGCTCCTCGGCGAGCATAATGTCTGGGGCAAGCTCATCCTACTCCCCGAGGCGTTGCGGGTTCCGCTTCTCATCCGCGCCCCCGGGCGCGCCCCGGCCCAGTCAGATGAGGTCGTGGAGGCGGTCGATATTTACCCGACCCTCTGCGGGTTGGCCGGGCTTCCCGTCCCGCAGCACCTTCAGGGGCAGGACCTCTTTGGGCCGAGCGCGAATACCGGACGCCAGGATTCCGGATACGCCTATTCGCGCATGTTCAACGGGGACGCCGTCTCAACCGAACGTTATGTCTACGCCCGTTACAACAAGGCTGGCAAGGTCGAGGAACTACTGCTCGACCGGGAGCAAGATCCCCTCGGACGCAAGAACCTGACAACCGACTCTGCTTACGCAGCCGAGCTGAATACTCTGCGCCAGGCACTCGACGACCAAATGCAACGGGCCAAATAGCACCCGCGAAACCGACGTCCAAACAGTTTCCTCAAGGGACCATCCATACCGGATGGTCCTTTTGGAACACCCGCACCCGGACAACGTTCATTTGACGACTCCCCCCTGACCGCTTTATTCTCAGTCTGTTATGTTACGGTACTTAGCCTGCGGTCAGCGAAATTTCAAAAACGACGTGGACCCGCTGGCCGTACGCTACAGTTGGGAATTCTACGCCATCCTCAAGGGCAAGGGCGCTCCCTTGATAGAGGGCACCACCCCGCTGGAGCCACGCGGGAATTGCCTCTGGCTCATGCGTCCGGGAATCGTTTACCAGTGGACGACCCGCCCCTCACGCATTACCCGTTTCGCTTTTCACTTCAGCTACGTTCCCGAGCCGCTGCGTAACATGTTCGATGACCAGGACTGGCTCTGCCGCGATCTCGATGAAAAGGAGGCCGACACCATCCGGCAACTCGCCGACGACCTGCTGCCGCACTACCATAACCCGACCGAATTACTCGACCTGCACGGTAACAAGGCTCTCCTGACCCTGTCCCTCTACTTTCTGGACGATTGCAACTTCAAGCGCCAACGCCCGATCTTCCGTCGTGAGTACGAGCGTGTACGCCGGGCCGAAGAGTGGTACCTCGATCACATCCGCCAGCGTCCGACCATGGAGCAGGTCGCCGAGCAGGCCGGGGTCTCCACCAGCCAAATGCGCCGAGATTTCCAAACCATGTACAATGTCTCCCCGCTGGTGGTCTTCCGGCGACTTCGCCTGTATGAAGCGACCCGCCTGCTCATGAACACCGACCTGAAGATCGACAATATCTATCCGCTGGCAGGCTTCTCCAACGCCGTGGATTTCCACCGCAACTTCAAGCGCGAGTATGGCCTTTCCCCCTATCAGTGGCGGCGACGGCTGACCACCTATAAGGCGGACTCCTCCTCATGGTATTTCGGCCAGAGCTCGCCCGGTGCCCCCATCAGCCTGGCCAACAAATCCCGCTCAAAAGATCCGTTCTCCAAGGACCACAAATAAAGAGCGCTACCCGCCTTTCAATGCGCCGGCAGTATAGGCTGGATCAATGTCCCCCCAGCCCTGTGGAGATGAGAAAAATCACTCATCTTATAAAGGTTACCCGACTTTATGCCGATGATCGACACGGTTACTATTGCGCATGCCCCTGCCCATTGACTGACGGTTTACAAAGCACGAATATATAGGCGACAAGAGAACCCCTGCAAACCCACCCTGAGCCTGGCTCATTTGTTCTCCTCTGACCATACCCCGCATGAACCTTGATACGACAACTCAAGCTGTCTCGTGTCGCCACCCCAAGAGCCGGCAGTCCGGTTTCGCCTTGATCGTGGCGATCTCACTCATGGCGTTCATCCTGTTGCTGATGATCGCTATGTCCACCTTCTCACGGGTCGAGATCTCGACCCAGGTGATGTCGAAGGCAAGGGAACAAGCCCGGCAAAACGCCATCCTGGGTGCCACACAAGCACTGGCCGAATTGCAGAAAATGACCGGCCCCGACCAGCGCGTAACCGTGTCTGCCGCGATCCTCGACACGACCCCGGCCGACACGGACATGACCGGCGTCGCCAATCCGGCCTGGATCGGCGTCTGGGACGTGGACCCCGGAGCGGACCTGCTCAATTCCGACTTCAACCCGACCTCTGATTACTATGATTACGAAAACCGTCGCGAAACGCGTTTTCTGGGCTGGCTGGTTTCCGCTTCCAATCATTCGTCACTTACCAACCTGGACCACGCCTCCGCTGAAGTCAGCGCCAGCAACCTTGTGACGCTGGCCGGAGAAAATCTTCCGCAGGGAAACCCGTCACGGGTGGATGTCGAAGTCGTCGATGTGGACTCAAATGACAAGGCCAAAGGTCGCTATGCCTATTGGGTCGGTGCCGAAGGAACCAAGGCCAAGGCAAACCTGCTGGATAGGGGACGCGACGATATGCTGGCGGACATGACGCGTAAGAAGGCCAGCTTCATGGTCAACCAGCGCAACGCGGTCGAAGCCATCCAGAGCGAAGTCAGCGGGCTTGCCAATTTCCCCCAGTACAGCGATGAGTTTCCGAACCTCATCTCCAACGAACACATCGCCAACCTCAGCTCCCTCGGCGGAAGTGTCTCCCGTCAGGAGATGGGCGAGGTGCTCAACGATGTCACAACCTATGGATACGGGCTGGTCACTGACACGCTGCGGGGCGGGTTCCGGACCGACCTGAGCACGCTCCTGCGCCAGGATGACTCCGGCGCGATGGCCTTCAGCACCGGGCTGCCCCGCTATACACAGGCCGGCGGCTCCCATAGCTTTGTCAAATACCCCAACGGCACAGCCACGCACCCCATGCCCGCTGCCCCCACCTGGGAGCAGATGCGCTCTTACTTTCACCTGGCGGACGACGACGGCCATCTCGAAGTACGCAAGCATACCGACAGCACCTACGGGCTCTACCCGGTCATCACCCGCTACTGGCTAAAAATCACCCCCGTCCTCAGACGCAACAACGTACTCGGGGATGTCATGATCTATAAAATCGCCCCCATCGTGGTCTTGTGGAACCCCTATAACGTGCCGTTGAGCATCAATGACGACCTCTGGGTGGACTTTGCGCTGGAGCGTCGCTCCTCGGACCGTAAATCAGGCGTCTATCTCGGTAACGACTGGATCAAGCTGTATGATCCGGGCAAACTCTTGGTGGAGTGCTTCGACCCGAGCGGATGGGGCGGCAACAGCCTTCCCTTTGGCAACACCAGCGCGCCGAACATTCTCGATAACGGCGACTTGTTCCGGTTCACCGATACGGTGGGCACCGAGTATACTGGTTTTTCCTTCCGCCTGCCAAGCGTCACCCTTGAACCCGGGCAGGTCCGCTCGTTCGGCGTGTCGGTTGACGGGGCTGATTACACCGGTAACAATCTACTGGCGACAGAGCCCGCCATGGTCTCGCCAAGCAGCGTGATTATGGAGAACAAGGACAGCACTGGAAGCCTCATCCGGGCCAGCGTGGAATGGTCCCAGGCGGACAACTCCCCTGAACAGCGCGAGATTTATTCTCCGAATTCGAATGCAAATCCGAATGCAATCTACCGGGAGCAGGGAGCCATCCATTTCAATACCGACGTCAAGTCGACAAACATGGACCAGCGTATCAACTCGTTCTACCTCACGCTGGGACTGCGCGATAATGGAGGTGACTCCCCCCAGATCGACGACTACGTCCAGCTCATCGAGCATGTAGAAGTCGCCAATCCCAATGCCCAGATGCAATATAACGCCCCGGGCCGCACTGGGGAATGGCCGCGCAGTGAACGTAACACGGTGGCAGACACGAATAGCCGCGATACCGCCATCCTGCCCTACTTTGGTTTCTCAGATGAGAGCGGGATGGACAAGCACAGCATCATCTTTGATGCTGTCGCTGCCACTGGGATGACCTATCCGGACAACGACCTGGCCACCCCCGCCCAGACCGGACTCAAGGCTGGCTACCGGATCAGCAAGCGCTGGCTGGTCGGCGAGAACTTCCGCGCCCCCCGGCAGATGAAAAACGCCGCCGACCCCGCTGGCAGTTCCAACGTCACCGCAGGCGCGCTCGGGGTTTACACCAAGTACGCCAATAACGGGCTATTCGGGCTTCCCTCACCAAACATCCAACTCGACCCGAGCACACTGGAGCCGATGTTCGGCCCGGGGATCGTGCAGGGAACGGGCTTGTCCAAGCTGTCTTTCTTTGACGTACCCCGCGACGGTACCGGCATCCTCTCCCTCGGTGCGCTCCAGCACATGCTCACCTCGGAGACAAACGCCAGCCATGCCTACGGGATCGGCAGCGGTACCGCCGATCCCCGCCTGCGGGACACCGCGAACTTTTACCTGACCAATGGATTCACCGGCGCACTCGACAATGAGCTTTCCCCGCTCGACGAGGCTTTTCTCCAAAACCATGCGCTCTGGGACGGCTTCTTTTTTTCCGGGCTAAACACCGCCCCCTCTCCCACCGAGGTACAGGCCGGAGAGCCGCTGCCCCTGAACTCCCGCTACTTCTACACCAGTAAACCGGACAACATCACCGATCTTTCGGACCCCGCCCTGACCGCCGAGTACCTCGGCGTGGACGGGATGTTCGACATCAACAGCACTTCGGTCAGCGCCTGGAAAGCCGTCCTGGGCGGGCTCAACCAGCTCAGCTACGACCCGGTCAGCAACACCATCGCCGCTGGCCTGGAGTACCCGGTCTCGCGCTTCAGCGATCCGCTGGCCGGAGTGGGCGGCACGACATCCGAGGTCTGGAACGGCTTCCGGCAGTTGAGTGACGCCGAACTCGAAAGCCTCGCCGAAGCGATCGTCGAACAGGTCAAGCGCAGGGGGCCGTTCTTCTCCCTGAGCGATTTCGTCAACCGCCGCCTCGTCACCGGCAACACGGAAGAGGGCCTCTACGGCCCGCTGGAAGCTGCCATCCGCAACTCCGGCATCAACAACGCCATCGCTTCAGATCACTTCGACAACGGCAGTCTGCCCAATGGTGTAACTATCGGGGCCAATACGATTCCGCAGGTTTTCGAGGGAAGTATGAGCGACGGCATTGCCCAGTGGGTCAAGCAGGGCGACATACTCCAGGCCATCGCCCCGGTCATCTCGGCCCGCAGCGATGTCTTCCGGATCAGGAGCTATGGCGAGGTGCTCAACCCCGCGACCGGCGAAATCATGGCGACCGCCAGGTGCGAGCTGGTTGTGCAACGCCTGCCCGAGTACTTTGACAAGGACGCGAACGTTGACAGCGACAGGCCCTACACGTTCAACTCTACCACTGAAGAGTATGAGGAGACTCCCCTCTCCAGCGAAAACCGAACCTTCGGCCGACGTTACCAAGTCGTCGCTTTTCAATGGATCAACTGAACATGGAACCTCGTTTGACGAACATGTCACCCTCGTCTTGTTTCGCCCGTCCGGCACTTCTGGTCTTTCTCGCCGGCCTGCTCGGGACTTTGGCGGCCCACGCCGAAGAACCGGAACAGATCTCGGTCGAATTCCGAACGCTGGGCTGGGGCTTGCAGGACTCAAACCTCGTCGCTGGCAGCAACGACTCCCGCTTCAGTATTTTAAATTCCCAAGTCAGCGGCCCTTACCGCTACGTGGGCCAACCGACGATGTACATCTACCGGGGCAGCGCCCTCCCCCCCAAAGATGACATGCTGGACCAGGGACTCGAATCCGCCGAAGCAGACGCCCCCACGGCCACCCCGCCGGGAACGCCCCTGCCCCCACCCAAGCCGATCGCGCGCATCCCCAACCTGAAAAACCGGCAAAAACTCCTGATATTTTTCCTCCCGAACACCGACCGGAGCAACGGGCAGGCGTATAAAATCCTCACCTTTGACGACTCAGGGGTAGACCGCAAAGAACCGGGAATCGAATTCTACAACTTCTCCGGGCAGCAACTCGCGCTCAAGATACTGGACGATGTCCATAGCGTGGCGAACGGCCGAGTCACCTACATCAAGGTCAAGCGCGAGGTCAGCAAATCCGTGATCGCTGTCGCCGTCACCACCCCCAAGCCCGAAATGGTTTATGTCTCGCGTTTCCGGCTGAAACAGGACCAACGGATGATGTTCCTCGCCATCCCGGACAGCTCCGGCAGCAACGGTGGGGTCAAAATTGTTTCGATGCTCCAGTCGCTTGAGCCATCCTATTCCGGCCCCCAGGATCTTCCCATTAATTGATCCCGGAATCAGTCTCCGGCAATCTTCAGGAAAGAGAGCCCGAGGTCAGCCTGGGAGTAAAGTGAGCCCGGCTCGCCCTCGCCACCGGGCTCCAGCAGCGATGAGCAGCTCCCACCGGAGGACAACCTCCGGCAGGACGAGGGTACACTATTTTCCAAAGAGGAAAGCGTACCCCCGGTAGGCGGGACCGTTTGGCAGAATCAGCCTTCCGCCTGTCAAAACCGGTTCGCCACAACTGGTGTCAGCGAGGCTGAGGGCCAGCGTCCGGCAGGCGCTCGCGGGGAGTTCGATTACGAGTTCTTCCTCCGGCAGACCGTCAAAGGCATGCACAACCAGCAGGGCGCGTTCGCCCTTTTCATCTTCGCGCCAGATGCCCTGCCAACCCGTCGGATTATTCCAGTTATCGGGCGTCTGGCCGAGGAAGCGGGTATGCCCGTCCTTGATAATCGGGGCAGCCGACTGGTAGAAGGCCACCGCCTCCTTAATCAGGTCCATCTGCCCATCCGACAAATCATGGACCGGTCCCGAAAGACACATCCTCCCGTAGAGCGCAGCCGTTAGCGAGTAGATCAAACGCTGGTCGTCGTCCTCCGGGTACAACACTGCCCAGATCTGGGATTGGCGGGGCGGGATAAGGTAGTGCATCTGCCGCGCGATCACCGGGATGTTGCGGGACTCGTGCGCGTCCGAGAAAGAGCTCATGCTGGTGAGCGCCATCATGGAAGGCTCCAGCCGGTGTCCCCCCGAGGAGCAGTTCTCAATCACCAGGTCTTTGACGGATTCGCGAATTCGCTTAAAAGTGGCATGAATGCCGTTCACGTGCTGCCGCAAGCCTTCGCCGATTGAGTCCGGATGGTCGCAACCGATACCGATGGTATCGTTGTAATCGACCTTCAAATACCCCAGTTGGTTCTCGTTGAGGAAGTCGATAAGTTTTTTCCCCAGATAGTCCTGCACCCAGGCATCGTTGAGATTCCAGAAACGGCGGCTGCCAACCCGGAGTGGCTTGCCCTCGCGCTGCAAATGATGGGCGCTTTCCTCAAATGCTTTCGAGCCGGGGTTGCAGACCTCGAACTCGAACCAGATGCCGGGCGTGAATCCCATCTCACGTAATTGCCGGCAGGTCGCCCCGATGCCGTCGGGAAACTTCTGCCTGTCCACGATCCAGTCGCCATTCGACTGCATGGTCGCTTCGGCCGGGCGCACCGCCCAGCCGTCGTCGATGACCAGGTAGCGGATGCCAGTGCCGAGCAGTCGCCGAGCCAGCGCCAGGGTCTTGTCATGGCTGGGCGAGCCCCAGTTCGTGCACCATTCATTAAAAATCACGGGCAAATCCGCCTCGGAGGGCGGAGGCTCTGGCAGCAGCAGCTCCTGCATCCGTACCAGCTTACCGGTCAGGTCGCTTAGTTCGCCCTGCACGCAGGCCAGATGTGCGACCGGTGTGCTCATTCGCTCTCCGGGCTGGAGAACTTTTTTCCAGTGCCCGAACTCGTAGTCCGCCAGCCCGCCGGAGAGGGACAGTTGGTCACCGCGTCGGGAGACCTCCATCTGCCAGGAGCCGGCCCAGGCCAGTTGCGCCCCCCAGAGCACCCCCGCCCCGGTGTCTTCAACCGCGACGAAGGGGAAGAACTTCCGAACCGGCATCGTGCCAACCTGGCCGAAGCGCTCCGAAACCAGGTTGAACCCCGACCAACTGCGCTCCAGGTGAAGAGCCTCCACCGATTCACTGCACAAGCGGCCTTCATTGCTCCACCAGGAGCGGAAACGATGGACTTTCAAGCGCCCGGGCGCATCGTCGCTGACAAAAGGCGTGATACCGGACAATACAAAGCTCGACAGCATTTCGAGCGTGAGCGGGCTTTCGCCTTGATTGATAACGGTGCTCCAGGCGAGCAAGGTACCCTCGACGGGACCCGCTTCGAGGTGTTGCTCGACCACCAGCCCATGCCGCTCATCCTGAAAACGCGTGACGATGCCAGTCGCCCCGACCTCCTCCCCCACAAAGGCCAGATTCTCCACGCTGGCGCTGTCCTGCATGGTCATTCCGCCCGTGAAGTTGACCTGCAAGTGGTCGCTTGCCAGCTTGAGTTGCACCATGCTGTCCGGCACCTCCACAATCGGTTTGATGACCTTGCATTCGGGTCGCCCCGTGATGCTCTTGCGATGTTCGACCTTCCGGCTTTCCGCCTCGGCCGGGCACAGGTGCAATTCGGTCTTCCCGGATTCGTGGGTGACCCGCTCAATCAGCAGGCCGTTTAAGGTCAGGCGTCTATTCATATCGCGATAGGACACGACATTTGTCCTGTCGCACAGAAATGTCAGCGGAAAAAGCGACCATCGAGATACGTCTTTTTCCGCGCACGCCGCGCCTCAACCGTCCGCGCCCGTCGGCCAGACTCCGTCTTTAATCTCACGCAGAACCAGCGCCCCGGGGTCGATTTCCGCATGCTTCATACGGACACGGTTCCAGGTGTAGAGCGCGTGGACAATGCCGTCCTCATCCTGAATGACAACGGGGTAGGAGAATTCCCCTGGCTCATCCTCCAGTACAAGCGCCGCGTACCAGGTATTACCGTCTTCGGAGACCGCGATGTTCAGTGGTGTGCGGGGGCCGCCCCACTTCCCCTTGGGGATGCCGCTGTGGTTATAAATGAGCAGGTGGCGGCCGTCCTTAAGCGTTACGGCGTCGATGCCGGAATAGTTGTTGGGCAGGCTCGTTTTTTCCGGTGCCGACCAGGTCACACCGTTGTCGTTCGACCAGCTTTGTACAATCACTCCTGTGTGAGAGCGCGCCAGCGCCTGAAGCCGGCCGTCACGGTGAGTCAGAATGGTCGGCTGAATCGCGTCGATCTCACTCTTCGGTGTCATGGCGGCAGGCAGCCAGGTTTTTCCGAAATCTTTTGTCCGGTCAAAGCTCATCCGGTTGCCGGAATTATCCGGGCAAATCAGCGTTCCGTCCTGAAGCAAAACGGGTTTGTTCTTGCTGGCTCCACGCACGCCCGGCGGCAGACGCTGCGGCTCGCTCCAGCTCTCGCCGCCATCCTCGCTCGTCATTAAAAAGCTCATATCGAACTTTCCCCCCAGATAAAAAAGCAGCATTGGCCCTCCATCCGGATACTGGAACAGGACGGGGTTGAAACTCGCGCTGAGGGTGTTGTTCGGATAAGTGGCATGGGCGACTTCGCGCGGCTGACTCCATTCCATCCCGTCAAATTCGCTCTGCCAGATGCCGGAGTCGATATGGCCTTCGCGTGTTCCTCCGAACCAGGCCGCCACGACCGTGCCATCCTCCCGCTGCGCGAGTGTCCCGGCATGGCATTCCGGAGTCGGCGCGTTATCATAGACGAACTCAGCGGACAGCAATCCCGGCTGGTCCAGCAAGTGTTCGCCGGTCTCGCTGCCAATGTCGGTATTCGGACGGCCACTGACTTTGAAACGCTCGGGTTGGTTAACGTAAAGCCGGACATTATCAAGCTTGCCATCAAAGCGCTGCCCGATGTTTCCCTCCGCGCGGTAATACCCGCCAATCGTCAGGGGGGCTGCGGTATCGGTCAGCGTTCCCATCTCGGGAGCGGAAGCCCACGAAACCACGCCATCCACCGCGAGTTGCGCATTGTAGAGCCATTGACTCTTGTCCCACATCGCCTCAATGTGGTGCCACTCTCCGTCGGCCGGGATCTTGTTTTTACTTGTCAGGCGCATCGAGCCTTTTGGCGTCCGGATCATAAATCCGACCTTGCCGTCCTCACGCAAGTAAAGCTGGTATCCGATCTCGCCATCGGTTTTGCGCACGAGCTGAGCTTGCTTCCCACTGCTGCCGAGCAGGACATCGGCTTCGATAATCAACGACCCGTAGCCACTTCCATCGTTGTCATGCCCGGTCAATACAGGCGCATCAGCGATAACCAGAGCCACGCCCCGGGAATCCGAAAGCCCCTCATTGTCCAGGTGAAGTACGCCGCCGCTGATGTCCAGTTCGGATGGCGCTGAGCCAGCTTGCACCGGAAGCCCGGAAACCTCGCCTTCAAAATCCCAGGACGCGACCTCCCCGCTTCGGGGATTGGCTGCGGCCACACTCAGGCAAGGCAACAGACCGGCCAGGACAAACGACAGGGGACAAGCATGGATCATATCAATATCGGGAAAGATGAGGTCAGGTTTTCAGCAAAAACGCGATAGCGCGATTCAGGCAAAGGCGGAAGAAAGGACAGAGCGGACAGGCTGCGAGACCAGTTGCTTCTGGACTTCGCAGACGCGCTCGCGCTGACGTTCGTCCAGGGTCAGGTGAAAATGCTGACCGTCGCTGCGCTCCTCAAAACGAACAATCCCCTCCCGGTCAATCCGGGCGATCCCCGGACGGGAGAGCCCGAAGTACCCCTGCTCGGGGCGCACCGCGTAGAGCACCGCAGTCAAGTCCCAGGTGGGACGATCGTAGGGCATGGGCAAGTAACGTCCATAGGCGTGCACGAGCGGATGCTCCGCACACCAGTTGAAATCATGTACCAGCGATGCCGCCGGATACAGCACCTGTAAGCCGATTTCGAGGCCGGAGAAGTAAATCGGGCGGGGGCAGGCTCCAATAAACGAGCAGGCACTGGCCACATCACAGCGGATATTGTACTCCCGGTTTTTCATGCTGAGGTTGGCCTGCACAGACTCGGAAAAATCCGCTGCCATCATGACGACATGCTTTACCTTGCGAGCAAAAAGCTCCAGCCCGTCAAGCGCGCTGAACTCGTCCTCCCCGCTTTTGAAAAGATGTGCAAGGTTGGTCGAAAAACCGATCATCACAATGACCACGGACCGGTCTTCCGCCGCCGCCAGACGAGAGCGCAAAACGCTCACGGCATCCGGGTAACCACTCTGGGAGGGAACCGTGGTGGAAAACATCGCCGTGCCGTCTTCGCCCTTGAGGCCGACAACTTCCTCGATGAAATTTCCCTTCTCCGGCAGCGGAGTCACCCCGTCACGCACCTTCCCGACAGGGATGTGACCGTAACCATAAAATGTGTTAAAGAGGTCAACGAACGCTGGCGCATAAGGGTTGTCCTTGCTGACCACTACACCGATAAGCTCGCACTCTCCCCTGCTCTGGAATGCGTGCAGCATGGCCAACGCCAGAGCGTCGTCGATGTCGTTACCCATGTCGGTATCGAGAATTATTTGCACCGGGGCTTTTATCATGGTCGGCAATTCAGGGAAGTGTGTGTGCGCCCGAACCGAGGCAAGGGGCGCGAAGCGGATGGGTTATCCAGCAGGCTTTCGGCATCACCAAGCCTGGCTGATCGCGGGTTCGCATAGATAATATCATGAACCCGAAAATAAACAATATGACAGATCTGCTATGCGTAGTACATTCCTGCGCGCGCCGCGCCTCACCCGGCGCGGAACGACCGGCCAAAGAAAAACGACCGCCCTTGCCACCCCCTGCCCACGAATAGCATATGCATTCAAAAAACGTCCCCAATCGCCTATTAATTTGACTCTCATTGAGATCATTCTACGGCTTACTGCTGTGCTGACTCCCCATTTTTCCGTCTTGAAAGACTTCGACACCAAGTCGGCCAAACTGGTCTTCGCAGGTATCCACCGCAAGGCAGACAACGTGCGGGAACACGCGCACGACTGCCTGGAACTGATCCTGATAAACAAAGGATCGTGCGTCGTCACCACAGGTGGCAACAGCCTGCACGCGCGCGAGGGCGACATGCTCATGATACCCGCCCGCCTCGTCCATGACCAGGTCTCCGACGGGTACATTGATACGGTTTACTGCGGCTTGCATGAACCGCGCGCGCTCGGCCTGTCCGAGCCCCAGGTCGTCCATCTGGACAACACCTCCTTCATCGCCGCCAGCATGCAGTTGCTAGCCTCGATATCCCTCACCCAGATGGACGCCTCCCCCCCGGCCACCGAGCACCTGCTCGCAGCCATGCTGGAGGAGTTGAACCATCAGCGGGCGATGAGCCAGTTCCTCGTCCAGATGCCGGCCCGCCTGCGGGCCGCGCTTCGATTCATTCAGGAGAACCTGGATCAGCCGCTCACAATCGACTCACTGGCCGGCGAAGTCTGCGTCAGCCCCGGAAACCTGCACATGATGTTCCGCAAGCATCTTAACACCAGCCCGATGAACTACATACTCGACCTGCGCATGCAGACCGCGCGCACGATCCTGCAAACGCCTTATCTGTCGGTCAAAGAAGTCTCGGCTATTTGCGGCTACGCTGACGTCAACCACTTCGTGAGAACGTTTCGCCGGGTACACGGAGCCCCTCCCGGGCAATGGCGGGACAGCCAGAACTAACGGCTCGGCGGCACGGCCCAAGGCCCCATACACAGTCACGCAAAGAAGCCGTGAATCCAGCGCAGGGGGTGCTTTGGTGCTAGTAATTGCTGGAATGTCATATTGCGCTCTTTTGCCGAAAAAGGTAATCTCAAGGGGTACCCAGCCGAATGTCAGACGGCATTCGCAACAGCACCCAAGCACAATAACCCCGGCACTTGTTATGAATTATCATCACCTCATCCCTCTGGTGGCTTTTGCCTCGACCGGAATCGTCACCCAACTCAACGCGCAATCGCAAGTCTTCGGAGAAAACTTCGACGGGCTCACCAGCGGCGTCACCATCACCACCGAAAACACGGACTTCACCTACGTGCGCACGGCCGGAGCCGCGCCCTACAACGGCACGCTCACGACGCAAAACAGCAGCTTTGGCTCCGGCACCAGCCTGCGCCTGCTCAGTTCCGGCTACGGCAGCACGCCCAATTTCGTCGGCGTCGGCGCCAACGACCTGGCCAAGTCTTCGGTCTATTCGCTCTCCGTCGATCTCACCACCAACCTCTGGCAGACCGGCAGTTCCAGCTACATCATGATGGGCGACTGGACCACCGGGTCGGCCAATCAGGTCTATAACCCGAACACCACCATCACCACCAACGGTGTTTCCCATACCACCATCGGCCAGCAGTCCCTCTTTGCCCTCCGCATCGTCGGCAGCACTGCGCTCAGCGGTGGCTACCTGCAAACGATCAACCAGGACGGCAGCACCACAAACATTGTGGACGGCAACAGCAACCAGATCGTCCTCTCCAACACCGGGAAATACAGCCTGCACATCGTTGCCAACGGCAGCAGCAGCGCGATTGAGCTGGACGGCCAGACCATCGGCGCCTCCACCATGGGGATCTACCTGAACAACGTGCTTCTCGGCTTTGCCTCAATCGCCGAAGGGGTCGAGGAGGCCAGCGCCTTCCGCATCTTCTCCTCCGGCAACAGCAGCGGCAATCTTCAGAATATCATCGAGCTGGACAATTTTAACCTCTGGGACGGCGCGGTGTCCCCCATCCCCGAAAGCTCCTCCTACGGAATTTTCGCGGGTCTTGCTGCTCTCTGTCTGTTGGGAGTCATGCGCCGCAAAAAGTCCTGCCTGCCTGCTTCGCGCCAGTCCTGAGTTTGATCGTCTAATCTGGGTCGCGCTTGCGTTATTTAATCCGCCGGCAGGGTCGGAAACTCCGGCCCTGCCCCGCGAAATCAGCCCCATTCACGGATGTATGTATGATGAAAATACCCCGCATAGAGAACGACTCCCATCCGCTTGACCGGAACGCCCCTTCCGGCTTTTCCCTCATTGAGCTACTGGTTGTCATCGTCGTGATCGGCATCCTCGGCTCACTCATCATCGGTGCCGTGCAACACGTGCGCACCATGTCCAAGCGCGTGGCATCGACCAGCAACCTGCGCTCGATCGGCCAGGGCTTCGGTTTTTACCTGGCTGACAACAACAACACCTACTTCGGAGCCGGCCCCGGCTCGGGGGCCTCTGGCCCGACCTACGAAGCCCGCGGCTACTACCGGTGGCCGCAACGCCTGGGGCCGTACATGAATCTGGAAGGGGAGATTCTCAACCTGACGACCTCGGAAGGTGACACCGTGCAGGTGCTTGCGAACGCCTACCGCCACGCCGTCTTTCACACCCCCTTTACTGACGAGAGACACTGGAAGCAGGGCGATGATATCGGAAAAAATTCGACGATGGGTATTTACGGCATCAACACGAAAATCGCCATCGGCGCCAACAGAGACGGCCTGAACATCACCGGCGTCCATGCGCTCGATATCCGTAACCCTTCGCGAACAATCCTGATGGGCGAACACTTTGCCGGGCCGGAATACACGGGCGAATCAGTCAGCACCGCGGGCGTCGAACTCCACCGTTCCGGCCCCTATCCCGACAGAAGCAACGGACTTGCCTCAAACACCCTCGGGGGCAGCAGCGACACCGGACCGACCATGATTCTGTTCGCGGATGGCCATGTCGAAAGCATTGAAATTTCCGAGTTGGACCCCTGGCCAGATACTGAAGCTAACCGGACCGGCATCACCTTCCTGCCCTGAGTTTAGCTCAGCACACCGTCCCGGCCTTCCGCTTTTGTCCCTCGCCAACCTTCTTACACTCGATGCGCTTCCGGCTGAACATTGCCTGTAGAGCGTAATCTTTCTTTTCCCACGTCTTCATGTCCGACGCTAGCCTTGGTCCTCTGGACTATGTGGTGATGACCCTGTACTTCATCGCCATCATCCCAATCGGTACTGGATATCGACGCTGATGACCTTCGGCATGATTTTCCTGGCTTACGCATTGGCCAAGATCCGGCGCAGCCAACCCGAAATAGGCAACGGCCTGACCATTTTTGCCCCAGCCTCCACCCACGCGAACAAGTCATGAATACCCATCCGGCAATCGTCGTTTACGGCAGTATAAACATCGACATGATCGTCGAAGCGGCCCACCTCCCGCGTCCGGGCGAAACCGTACTTGGCAATGACTTTCGCATGTCCTGTGGCGGCAAAGGAGCCAACCAGGCGGTCGCCGCCGCCAAGGCCGGAGCAGACGTCGCTTTCATCGGGCGCATCGGTCAGGACGGCTTCGGCGGGCGCGCGCTGGAAAGCCTTAGCAAGGTGGGCATCGACACGAGCCGGATCGGAATCGACCCGACCAGCCACACAGGAGTCGCGCTCATCAGCGTCGCTCCCTCTGGCGAGAACCAGATAACCGTCTCCTCCGGCGCTAACGCGTTTCTGAGCAAAACGGACATCCGCCGCTCAGCCCCCGCACTGGCGCAAGCCCGGATCGCTCTCGCCCAACTCGAAATCCCTCTATCAGCAGTCTGCGAGGCGGCAATGCTAGCCGCAGAAAACGGCATCCCCTTCATCCTCAATCCAGCTCCGGCCTTCGCCCTCCCCCGCGACCTGCTTGAACTCACGAGCTTCATCACCCCCAACGAGAGCGAATGCGAAATTTTAACCGGCATCAGGCCGGACAGTAAATCCGCCCTCGGCAAGGCCGCTGAGCAACTCATGGCTCAAGGGGTCAAGGGTGTCCTCATAACACTGGGCAAGCGGGGGACCTACTTCGCCACCGCCGAACGGCACCTGCTGATCGAAGCCTTCCCGGTGCAGGCCCGCGACACGACCGGGGCCGGAGACACCTTTAACGGTGCCTTCGCGGTCGCCCTGGCCGACGGGTTAGCCCCCGAGGAAGCCATCCGTTTCGCCAACGCGGCTGCGGCCCTCTCCGTCACCCGCACCGGTACCCATGACGCCGCTCCGCTCCGCAGCGAAATCCAGAGCCATCTCGCCAAAGCAAGTCCTCAAACTGCCTGATCGACGATTCCGGAGCGGCCCAGGGAGGACATTCGCCCCGGATAAATAGCATCACCCCGTTTCTGAAGAACAAAACCACGACCCCCATAGCGCTCGGTACGAATTCACGCATTGACACGGGCTCCCATTTATTTTTTCATTGAAAAAATAAATAACCCCAACCGCAAACTTACCGTAGCAATGACCACATCCAATAAAAGTCCTCGCCTATCCATCCACAACACACGGGCATCCATGGGCAACCTCGCCGCCCGCCTCGTGAACGACGAAATTACCCACCTGGTGAAATCGAAGGGACGCGCCCGCATCATGATGGCCTGTGCTCCCTCTCAGGACGATTATTTCGAGGCACTGGTCCCCCTCGCCCGCCAACAACCCGAGATCTGGAAAAAGGTCACGGTCTTCCACATGGACGACTATGTCGGGCTCTCTGCCGACCAGCCGCAGAGTTTCCGCTTTTACCTGCGCAGTCACTTCCTCGATCACGTCGAGGTGGCGGAGTTTCACCCGCTCGGGGCCGATGCGGCCTCCCCTGAGGAGGAAGCCCGCCGCTATGGGGAAATGCTCACCGCTGAGCCGATTGACATCATCAGCATGGGCATTGGCGAGAACGGCCACATCGCCTTCAACGATCCGCCCGTGGCCGATTTTAATGACTCTCAGGCCGTGAAAGTCGTTGAAATGGACGCCGTCTGCCGTCAGCAGCAAGTCAACGACGGCTGCTTCCCGAACATCGACGCCGTCCCCCGCCACGCGCTCAGCGTCACCTTGCCGGTCTTCGCCAGCGCCGGGTTGCTGTGCTGCATCGCCCCGACCGAGCGCAAGGCCGCCGCCGTGCGTGACACACTCACCGCCCCCGTCGGCACAGAGTGTCCCGCCACCCTTCTGCGCACGCATCCGCGCTCCACCCTGCTGGTGGATGAGCCCGCCGCCTCGCTGCTTTCGCCCGAGGTGCGCAAGGCGTTCTCCTGCTCCTGCCAACACTGACCTTCGCGCCACCATGTTCACCGACTTGACGGACCTCCAGGTCAACGGCTTCGCCGGAGTAGATTTCCAGCAGGACGACCTCCCGCTCGCAGAGGTTCAGCGGGCCGTGCACACCCTTCACGCGCACGGCACCGCCCGCATCCTCTGCACCCTGATTACGGACCGGGTGGACGCTCTTTGCCGACGGCTGGAGCACCTGGAAAAACTCCGCAGCCAGTGCCCCGAGGTAGCCGCAACCATCGTCGGCTATCACCTCGAAGGCCCCTGGCTCTCGTCCGAACCCGGCTACCACGGTGCCCATGAGCCGGACAAAATGGTCCCGCCCACCTCGCAGGATGCCGACCGGCTGATCGCCGCTTCGGGCGGTCTCGTCCGGCTCGTCACCCTCGCCCCGGAAGTCCCCGGCGCGGACGTCGTGACGGCGCACCTGTGCTCACGCGGCGTACGGGTCTCCGCCGGCCACACCAACGCTGACGAAGCCTCCATCGACCGCTGTATTTCCGCCGGAATGAGCCTGTGTACCCACTTGGGCAATGCCGTTCCCCCGAGCCTCCACCGCCACGATAACATTATCCAGCGCCTGCTGGCCCGGGACGAGTTGACGGCGGTCTTTATCCCCGACGGGATTCACCTGCCGCCACCCGTCCTGAAAAACCTCGTGCGCGCCAAGCCGGCGGGGCGCGTGCTGTTCACGACGGACTGCATGTCCGCCGCAGGCGGTCCTCCCGGACAATACATCTTCGGGCGGCACACGCTCGAAGTCGGTGCCGACGGGGTCGTTCGTGAACCGGGGAAGCCGAATTTCGCGGGCTCGTCGCTGACCATGGACCGCGCCGTAGAAAATGTCGTCCGCTTCCTCGGCTGGTCTCCCGAAGAGGCCCACGCCGCCTGCTCAAGCCACGTCAACGAAGTGCTCGGCCTGTAAGCACTCTTCCCCACGGCCTCGGGCTATCCGCCTCGTATTGCCGCCCCGAGCGCTTTCAACGGCACGGTTGACATTTCAACGTCGCCGGTGGACGCTCAATTATTCAGTGATGGAAGCTTTTGACAACGCCTGGCCGTTTCACGCCCCCGAGCAGGGCGTTTACAACCAGAAAACCGCCGCCGAGAACAACCGGCGCAACATTCTGGGCCTGATCGCGCGCCGGCGTTGCCTGACCCAGCGGGAGCTCCGGCAAACCACCGGCCTGCAAGCCTCCACCATCTACAACATTGTCACCGCCCTGAAGAAGCAGGGGCTGGTCCGCGAAGGTGCCCAGATCATCGCGGACCGCGTCGGACCGAAAGAGACCGAGCTGGAAATCGTCCCCGACTGCCTCTGGAGCGCGGGCATCGCGCTCGACCGGCAGGGGCACCGTCTCACCCTGCTTAACGCCTGCGGCCACACCCTCGCCTCTGAAGACCTGCCGCCCGGCCTGCCCAATGAGAGGCTCATCCCCACCCTCGCCGAGCGTATCCGCCGTTGCGCCGGTGCCGCCGGGCTCACGCTGGAAACTTTCGGCGGAGCCGGTATCAGTGTGCCGGGCGTCGTTGACCCGGTCAGCGGGACCGTGCGGATATCCCGCTCCCTGGGCATGAAGGATTTCGCCCTCAGCCAGCCGCTCTCGCAAGCTCTGGACGGGCCCGTCTGGGTGGAGCGCAATGTCTCCTGCGGCGCCTACGCCGAGCAAACCGTCGGCACCGCCCGCGAACAAAATTCGTTCATCTACTTCAGCCTGCGCCTGGGCACGGATCGCAAGCCCCAGATGGGGATGGCGCTGGTCATGGCAGAAAAACTCTTCCGGGGAGAAAACTCCGCCGCCGGTGAAATCGAAAGCCTCTTCACCCGCACCCCGGACGGGGCAACCCCTTCCGAAGCCCCTTTGACAACAGACAACACGGAGGCGTTTTACCAAACCCTCGCCCGGCGCTTGACCGCTATCGTGGATATTCTCGACATCAATTGCGTCGTCTTCGCCTGCAATGACGAGAGCCTGAGCGTCGAGCGCTTCCGGCAACTCGAACACAACCTGAGCGAGGGGCTTGTCCCTGTCCCCACACGCCGCGTCCAACTCCTGCGCTCCAGCATCGGAAGCAACGGCATCCTCATCGGCAGCGCGCTGCTCGCCCTCCACCGGGGGCTGGAACTCTACCGCGCCGGGCAGGCCGAATAATCCCGGCCCCGGACACGCCCCCCACTCCACCGGTAAGACCGCCGCCTTCCCCGCCTACTCGGCGTAAGGGATCGTCGTCATCAGCGTAAAGTTCGGCTGGGTCACATCCAGCCGCGAGTACTGCACGATGACCGGTTGGTCACTGGCCACTTCGATCCCGTAGGGGACATCCCGCGGCACCTCGACTCCGCCCAGCATCTCGGGCTTGTGCATGCCGATGTGGCGGTTGCTGCGGGCAGGCAGCTTCAAGCCCTTGATTTCGATGGGCTCGCGACCGTCAAAGTACAGGATAAAATCCAGCGTGGCGTCTGCCGCCCCCACATTCAGGACGCAGACCGACTCATGGCCCTCCCAGGTTTCACCCCGCCCGCAACTGGGCAGGTACGCATCCGCGATGTACCAGCGTGTTTTGCCGGCGGAGGAGGTCGAGGTATTGCTCATAAGGGTGTTCGATAAAAGGGTGTGTTTCTTACCGGATAATGAAATCCTGCTCGTTGCGCGTCAGCCACATTTTTCCGTTCTGGGACAGGGGGCAGCGGCCTCATGAACCTTTTGACGGCAACAATACAGGCAGGCTGATTGCTGCCATAAGTGAAAATGAATCCTACCGCGCCGCCTCAGCCGAAGCAGCCTCACTGACGGAGATATTCGCGTAAGTGGCGGCGCGAGTCCACATATGGCGCAGCCCGATTCGGCCCTTGTTTACGGGTGGTTTTTGCGAGAGGTCCCAGCGGAACAGCCGCTGCTCGTCCGCATTGCTGACGTTCATGAATAGCTCGTCGCCCTTGCGCACCAGCGTGATGTGATGCGGCACACCGGGCTGGAACAGCCCCGTGCCGGAAAAGTCCGGCTCCAGCGCCATCTGCGCGAACGGATTCGGCCCGGAGTAGATCGAAGTCGGGTAACGCCGGGCGCGGACGTAGGAAGAGGCATCAGTCGCTCCCGGCTCATTCGTGTAGGCCGCAAAGCTGATGTGGAGCAGGTTCATGTGGTTGAAGTAAGTCTTCATGTAGGGAATCGTCCTCAAGTCGCTCCACTCGACGATATCCTCGACGTACGGCTCGGGCCCCGCCCCCGTCGCATAGAGGAATAGGATGTTCACGTAGTTATACACCGTGTCCATCCGGGTGTAATCGAACTCCAGCTTGAGGTCGCCCTCGAAGCTATCCTTGGTCCAGAGCACCGCGTGGGAGGCATTGTCGTCGGGAATCGGCCCGGCAGCGAAAAACATCCCGTCCTCGTGGTTCTCCAGCGTGGCCTTGCGCCCATCAAGGAACCATTTTTCGCTCCAGTCGCCCTGCCCGGAGTCTTCAAAAACCACTTCCCACGGCTCCGCCAGGGCGGCCTCGTAAGCCTCACGGTAGCTTTCCTGACCCTCGCAAGCCAGCGGCAAAGCCAGCGCGCAGGCGGCGGCAACCGTCCGCCCAAGTTGCGAAGACCGCCGGGGAAGAGATTTCGCGGCCAGGTTCTGTGGCACGGGAGTCTCCGCTCCCAAGTTTCTTTTATTCATGGTGGTCGGTTGGTCAGGGTTCGAGAAGTGAGCGGGGCGATCAGCGGTCTTGAACCGGAATGCCCCTGATTCCGGCACTCCCGCAAACTCCAAGACCAGCACGAGCTACCCCATTAACATCCGGGCCCGTCCACCTCGCTTCAAGCCCAATAAGCAGCCAAATCATTATCAAAATCGCCCACCGCAAAGAACGCCCCGGGGTCACCTGTCGGCAAACCGGGAACATTCTCGCCGTTCTGTACGTCGCAGGAAGCATACAAGCGCCGGAAGACGAATCATCCGCAATACCGGCCCCGAAACGGGCTTCGCCGGAGGCGGCAAGAAAAGACTGGTTTCGCCGGGGCAAAACCTCTATCAGTAACCGTCTTGGCTCTATCTGCCCACTCGGCAGAGGGAGCCCTTTGGTGGGCAACCGCTAAAGTACGCCTCAACGGCGAAGTTCATGGATCATTTGCCAATTCGAGTCATCTTACCAATAAGTACCTAGAAGCACCGGCACCAACAAGGACCTGACGGCAACGAACGTCTAACCAGGAAAATTTGCTTGAAGCAGCCACTGCATACATCTTCCCACATCGCAGAGGGGGCAGACGCCACCAGCGTTGACGCTGCCCTGGCGCTCTACCGCTGGATGCGCCTCTCGCGTGAAATCGAACGCCTCGAAGCCCGCCTGATCAAGCGCGGCGAAGCCTTCTTCCACGTCGAATGCGCCGGGCACGAGGCCATGGCCGCGCTGGCGGAGTTTCTCGGCCCGCAGGACTGGCTCCACTGCCACTACCGCGACCGCGCCCTCCAGCTCGCCCGCGGGGTGAAGCCCGAGGCCATCTTCGACGCGCTCTTCGGCAACGCCCGCTCCAGTTCCAAGGGACGGCAGCTCAACACCATGCACTCCGACCGCGAGCTGCATGTGATGACCATGCCCACCGCCGTCTCCAACAACCTCCTGCCCGCCGTCGGCGTGGCTGCCGAGGTCAGGGACCAGCCCGAAAAGCCGCTCGTTTACTGCTCCGTCGGCGATGGCGGCACCCAGCAGGGGGATTTCTTCGAGGCTGTGGCCGAGGCCGTTCGCAATAACCTGCCCGTCCTCTTCGTCGTGCAGGACAACCACTTCGCCCTCTCCACCGTGACCGAGGGCAAGACCTTTTACTCCCTGCCCGGCGGCAAGCACTACGAGCTTTTCGGCCTGGAGATGACCCGCCTCGACGGGCGCGACGCCCTCGCCGTGCGCGACGGCTTCAAGCAGGTCTGCGCCAAAATGCGCGAAGACCGCGGCCCGGCCCTCGTGCTGCTGGAGGCCGAGCGCCTCGGCAGCCACTCCAACGCCGACGACCAGAGCCTTTACCGCACGCCTGAGCAAATCGACCAACTCGCCCGCGAGGCAGACCCGGTCGCCCTCCTCGCCGGAAAACTGGCCGAACTCGGCGTCTCCGAGGACGACATCAAGCGCATCGACGAGGAATGCCGCCGCTGCGCCGAAGAGGCCGCCGACGATTCCCGCAAGGTGCCCGCGCCCGCCCTCGCCCCTGAGGTCAAGCGCCCGCTCTCCTCGCACTACCTTTCCAACAAGGAATACACCGGCAAGGCCGGAAAGGCCGAGCTGTCCATGCGCGAGTCCATCCTGGAAGTCTTGCGCCAGGAACTGGAAACGAACCCCGCCGTTAGCCTCTACGGGGAGGACATCGAAGACCCCAAGGGCGACGCCTTCGGCGTGACCAAGGGCCTCTCCACCGCCTATCCCGGCCGCGTGTGCAACTCCCCGCTGGCCGAGTCCACCATCATCGGCACCGCCATCGGCCGCGCCATGGCCGGGGGCCAGCCCGTTGCCTTCGTCCAGTTCGCGGACTTCTTCCCGCTCGTTTACAACCAGTTCCACAGCGAGCTGGCCATCACCTACTGGCGCAGCGCCGGGGAGTGGGAATGCCCGGTCATTCTCATGGTCTCCTGCGGCGGCTATCGCCCCGGCACCGGCCCGACCCACACCCAGACGATGGAGGCCATCGCCGCCCACAGTCCGGGCGTGGATGTCTTCATGCCCTCGAATGCCGGGGATGCCGCCGGAATGCTCCGCGCGGCCTTCGCCTCGCGCCGCCCCGCCGTCTTCTTTTACCCGAAAAACCTCCTCAACAACCGCGGCCTGGGCACTTCCACCGACATCGACCGGCACTGGGTCCCCGCTGGACGCGCCCGGCTGAGCCGTGAGGGGACGGACCTCACGCTCGTCGGCTGGGGCAACACCCTCCCGCTGTGCGAAGAAGCCGCCGAGGCCCTCGACACGCTCGGGGTTTCCAGCACCGTGATTGACCTGCGCAGCCTCAGCCCCTGGGACAAACCGCTCGTGACCAAATGGGCGGAAAAGACCGGCAGGCTCGTGGTTGTGCACGAAGATTCGCTTTCCTACGGGCCGGGCGCGGAAATCTGCGCCGGGGTCGTCGAGGCCGCCCAAAGCCCCGTGGCCGTCCGCCGCGTGGCCCGGCCCGACACCTACGTGCCCTTCCACTTCCCCAGCCACCTGGAGACGCTGCCCTCGGTGCGCAGCATCGTCACCGCCGCCGCCGACCTGCTCAAGCTTGAGCTCGGCTGGAAGCGCGAAGCCGGGGACGACGACCAACTCTTTACCATTGAGGCGCTCGGCGTCTCCGCCTCCGACGACTCGGTGACCGTGGCCGAATGGCTGGTCGAGCCGGGCAAGGAGGTCAAGGTGGACGACGTGCTCGGCGTCTTCGAGTCCGACAAGGCCGCCGCCGACCTGCTCTCCCCGCAGAGTGGCACGGTTGAGGAAATCCTCGTCGAGGCCGGGGGCACCGTCCGCGTGGGCACACCGATCCTGCGCCTGCGCGTGGCCAACGAAATTGCCGCTGCTGCCGACTCCGCCCGCCGCGTCAAGGAAACCCCGTACCTGCTTTCCGAACCGGAAAAGCCCGCCGCCGAGGCCGCTTCCACCGTCGAAGCGCCCGCCATTGTCAGCCCGAAGACGCACTTCGTGGGCATCTCCGGCATCGCCTCGTCGACGGGCACGCGGCAGATTTCCAACGCCGAGTTGTTAAAACTCTTCCCCGACAGCACGGAGGAAAAACTCATCCGTCAGTGCGGCATCCACTCGCGCCCGTGGGTCTCCAAGGGCGAGAACGTCCTCACCCTGGCCGTGGACGCCGCCACCCGCCTGCTGAGCAAGACCGACCTGCCCGTCGAAAAGCTCGACCTGATTATCTGCTCGACCACCACCCCGGACATCGCGACGCCTTCGCTCGCCTGTCGCCTGCTGCACGCCATCGGCGGCGACTACGAATGCCCGGCCTTTGACATCAGCGCGGCCTGCTCGGGCTATATTTACGGCCTCGGGCTGGCCCACGACTTCCTGCGCGGTCGCCCGGACGCCCGCGTGCTTATGGTCACCTCCGAGGTGATGAGCCCCCTGCTCGACATGGAGGACTACGACACGGCCATCCTCTTCGGCGACGCCGCCACCGCCACCCTGCTCGAAGGCCCCGCCGTCGCGGACAAGCCCAAGCTCTGGCTACACCGGCCCGCCCTCGCCGCCGAAGGCGAGACGGGCGAGTTCCTCTCTGTGCCGCTGCCCGACCCGAAGACCAAGATCTCCATGAGCGGAGGCAGGGTCTTCCAGAAGGCCGTGCGCAAGATGCGCTACATGCTCGAAACCGTCTGCGAGCAGTGCGACACGCCTCCGACTTCGCTGGAGGGGATCATCCCCCACCAGGCCAACGACCGCATCCTCGACGCGGTCGCACGCCAGCTCCACATTGAGCCCGAGCGCGTCTGGCGCAACGTCAAGCTGACCGGTAACACCTCCTCCAGCTCCATCCCGCTATGCCTGGAAGAGAACCTGCACCGCATCAGCCCCGGAGCCAAGTACGGGCTGGTCGCCTTTGGCGGCGGCTACACCTACGCAGGCGCTATCGCCCACGGGGCCTGAGCTTATACCGGTACAGACAAAAGCTTATATTTACTATCCACTGCGTCTGTGATACAGAAGGCCTGCTCATAATTCATTGACTTATCCCAAGTAATAGTGCTTGTATGAAATCATGCATTTACCCCCCAGACGCATACTTTGTCTCTACCTTGCACTAGCCCTCTGCACCGGAGCTCAGGCTGCGATTACCATCAACTTCGTTCTCAGCGGCTCAAGCACTGACTTTACTGCGGTTTTTACCGTCGATAGCGCTGCCGTCAGCCCCAGCGACCACAGTTCAATATTGTCCATCTCAGTTGAAGGGGCAGGTTCATTCGAACCCGTCCAATACTACGCAGGTACTTCGGGCTCGATCGGTTACTACAACGCATCTTTTACCAGTGGGTTCTACTTTGATTCTCTCGATTTTTACGAATCCATACAGTCAGGCAACACATGGGAGGAAATGGACGGCCAGAGCTACGCGATAAACAACGGTGGCAGCACTACTATGTATGCCGAAGGCGGCAGCGCCATCTCGGCGACCGGCGGAAGTATCGCCATCAATATCGTCCCTGAGCCCGCTACCTACGCTGTCGGGTTCGGTCTGGCCGCTCTCGCTCTGCTCTGGTTGCGCAAGAGGCGGCACACCTAGTTGAATCGCAACAATCGTTCATTTTCATCTTTCGCGCCCGGAAATCATTTGTTTCCGGGCGTTTTTGCGTACCGCCCAACAAACGCGCAATCAAATTAACTAATTCAAGGACATCTCTATATAAATTTTACTTGACACATTTTCGTCTCGCCCCTACGACTGCGCCCGCTACATTCAACAGCCAACAGCATCGGGGAAATCCTGTGAGAAACAGGAGCTGACGCGCAACTGTGACCGGACCCCAGTCCCGGGAGCCAGAATGCCCGACAAACAGACATCTTCGCGCTAGGGATGTCGGTCGCACGGCGTGCCGCCAGTCAATGGAGGCAGGTTGGGGGCCGGTATTCCGGGCTCTCACCAGACAACCAACATGCCGAGCGACTTTTTCCAAACCATCCTGAGCAATCCGCTGCTGGCCCTCTTTGGGCTCATCGGCCTCGGGCTCGCCTTGGGCAGCATCCAGATCAAAGGAATCACCCTGGGCTCCTCCGGCGTGATTTTCACGGCCCTGCTGGCCGGGCACCTGGGCTGCACCATCCCGGCCGGGATCGGTAGCGTCGGCCTGGCGCTCTTTGTCTACTGCGTCGGGATCAGCGCCGGTAACCGTTTTTTCGGGGCGCTCAAGCGAGAAGGCAGCCAGTTGGCCAAGCTCGCGCTCGTCGTTGTCGGCTCAGGGGCACTCACGACCTGGGCGCTGGCCAAGTTCTTCCACATTGATGCGGCCATGGCCGCCGGGGCCTTCGCCGGGGCCATGACCAGCACCCCCGCGCTCGCCGCCGCCACCGAGGGCAGCGGAGCCGCCGGAACCGATGTCGTCGTCGGCTACGGGATCGCCTATCCCTTCGGCGTCATTGGCGTGGTGCTCTTCGTCCAGCTCATCCCGAAGCTACTCAAGCTCAAGATCGAGGAAGACTCCGCCGAAACCAAAGGCGACTCCGCCGCTGCCATTGAGCGCCGCCTGGTCGAAGTCCGCAACGAGAACCTCTTTGGCAAACGCCTCGGGGACAGTAGTCTTGCCGACCTCGGCGGCTGCCAGGTCTCCCGCATCTGGCGTCACAACCGCCTCGAACCCGTCAGCTACGAGGATGTCTTCGATGCCGGGCAGCTCGTGCTGCTGGTCGGCGCGCCCAAGGCGGTCAAAATCGCCACGGAGCTGATCGGCCGGGTCAGCGACCGCAACATCGTCCTCGACGCCGATAACGAGCGCCGCCAACTCGTTGTGACCCAAAAAGAGCTGATCGGAAAAACCCTGGCCGAGATCGACCCGCTGCGTAACCACGGGGTCGTCGTCACTCGCATCAGCCGCCTGGACTTCACCTTCGTGCCCGACATGAAGACCCGCCTGGAAAAAGGTGACATCCTCACCGCCGTCGGCGCGCAGGACAAGCTGGCCGCTTTCGGCGAAGCCATCGGCCATCACACACAGGCGTTTTCCGAGACCTCCCTCGCCTCGCTCGCCATCGGACTCGCCCTCGGCGTGGCGTTGGGCAAGCTGAGTGTCCCCCTGCCCTGGGGTGACACCTTCTCGCTCGGCCTGGCCGGGGGACCGCTGCTCGTGGCGCTCCTGCTCGGGCACTTCGGACGTGTGGGCGGCGTCGTCGGCTACATTCCCCGGCCCACCCGCGTCCTGCTTCAGGAGATGGGACTGGTGTTCTTCCTGGCCGATGCCGGGATCAAGGGCGGTGCTTCTATGGGACAAGCGATTCAGACGCAGGGGGCGGAGATTTTCCTCGTCGGCGCGCTCATCAGCATCGTGCCGATGGTCGTCGGCTACATCACTGCCCGCAAGATCATGAAACTGACCGTGGCCCAGAGCCTCGGCGGGATCTGCGGCGGGATGACCAGTACTCCCGCGCTCGGCGCCATCGTGTCAAAGACCCACCAGCAGGCCCCGATCGTCAGCTACGCGACGGTCTATCCGGTCGCCGTCATCATGATGGCGTTGCTGGCCAAGTTCCTGATCAAACTCATCGGCTAGGTGTGGCGCGCAAGCAGTCATCCTAACCCGCCGCGACAGTTCTGTTCTGAAACCACGTGGACAAGAGTCTTCCGTCAACCTCCGTGAGTGACAACGCCCCCGCCGCCCAGCCTTCATCCGCACCGGTGCCCACCGCAACAGAGCGTCTCCGGCTGCGCCACTGGCGCGAGGATGACTTCCCGGCGCTGGCCACGCTCTGCGCCGACCCCGCCGTTATGCGCTACTTTCCCGCCCCCCTGAGCGAGGAGGAAACCCGTACGCTGTTCGCCCGTATTCGCGGGCACTTCGAGGAACACGGATTCGGCCTTTACGCGGTCGAGAAAAAGGCCGACGCCCGCTGGGTCGGCTTTGTCGGGCTGCTCGAAGTCGGCGCCGACCTGCCCTTCGCGCCCGCCACCGAAATCGCCTGGCGTCTGAGCCCCGAGCACTGGTACAACGGCTACGCCACAGAGGCCGCCCGCGCGGTGCTCGATTTTGGATTCAACTCCCTCGGGCGAGAGGAAATCGTCGCCTTCACAACCGAGAGCAATACGCCCTCCCAGCGCGTCATGCGACGACTGGGTATGCAGACCTGTACCGACGAGGACTTTAACCACCCGCGCCTGCCCGCTGACCACCCGCTTCGACTCCACCGGCTGTATCGACTTCGCCGTCCAGAAGGTCACGCCACCACTTAGCCTTATCGCTCACAATCGGCCCGCATTTTGTCCGGTCCGGAGATACCGGTCACCGTCAATGCCCCTCCAATGGATGCCCGACCGGCACCATCCGCGCGCCAGACCTTAACTCACGAGCACTGGAACCGAAGCGCCGTTTGAACGCGCGGGAAAACGAACTCAGCTCCTCGAACCCGCAGGCCAAAGCGATTTCCCCGACCGGCAGGTCTGTATCGGTCAGTAGTTGCATCGCCCGCTGGAATCGCAGTTGGTCGAAAATCTCCCGCGGGCTATTTTGGAAAGACTCGTGAAACAGCCGCCTCAGGTGGGCGGGGGAAACGTGGATCGCCCGCGCCACCTCATCCAGTCCGGGGTTGTCACGCATGCGGGCGCTGAACCACGAGAGCGCCCCCTGCACGCGGGCATGAACCCGTTGGCCAGTCCGGTGCCCGTCCCGCCCCAGCGATTCGTAAACCAGCAGCGACAGCTCCATCAGCGCATGCTCATAGCAAAGCATCATGCCCGGCGCCGGATGATCCCAATAAGAGCGCACCTGCCCCGCCAAGCGACGCAGCCGGCGACAATCCTCCCCCGTGAGCGAAATCCTGGCCTCACGCCCGCCTCCCAGGCACTGAGCCAAAACCTCAGGGATGTAGCGAAAATGAAAGACCACGATCGTCGCTGGCTGCCTGGGCTTACCGCTCCATCCGTGCGTCGAGCCGGGCGGAGAAAGCCACAGCGTACTCTCCTGTAGCAGCGCAGCGCCCGAGCCATCCGAAAGCGTACGTCGGATGGCCCCCTGCACCACCGCCTGAAACTCCCAGAACAGCCGGACCTGCCCCCGGATCGGTTCCTCAAAATACCGGCGTCGGCCGTAACTGAAGTAAACCAGCACATATCTACGCTTTCAAAAATGAGCGATAGAGTCAAATCATTGAGCGCCCGGGGCATGGACTTTTTCGCGCATATTCGGTATTCTATTGTTGCAGCAATGCTTCCGCTCAACGGCGAAAGATACCTTTGCAATCTCCGAACCACAAAGCCTCCCCCATCCGCCAAAACATCCAGCACACCTTATCATGATCCAGACTATCGAACGTTTCACTTTCGGCATGGGCGACCGCTTCGGACTCCAGGGCAAAGCCCAACTCCAGGCCGTCCTCAACGCGCACGCCAAGGGCATCGACCTTTACCCGGTTTGGAACAAGTCCCACCGTGAGCACACGATAGTCGGCACACGTCCGGACTCGTTGCGGGCCGAGGCTGACGACGCCGTAAGCGCCCTCAAGTGGAACGGCAGCTACTACGTGGACGCCGATCACATCCGGCTCGAAACCGTCGATGCCTTTCTGGCGGGCAGCAACTTCTTCACCCTCGACGTGGCCGACTATGTTGGCGAAACGCCCGCCACCGAAGATGTCTCAGACTGGCTGAAATCCGTCGAACCGTATTTTGGCCAGCAACAAATTGAGGGGCTCGCCCAGCCGCTCGTTCTTTCGCGCGAATCCGCCGAGGTCGCCGCTGCCAAATACCTCACAGCCATCGCCAAGGCGGGTGAGCTGTATCGACATATTGATACACAAAAAGCCGATTCTTCCTTCGTAACCGAAGTCTCCATCGACGAGACCGATCAGCCGCAGGGCCCGGCCGACATTTTTTATCTTCTCAGCATGATGGCCTGGCAAAAAATCCCTGCCCAGACCGTCGCCCCAAAGTTTACCGGACGCTTCAACAAGGGGGTGGACTATGTGGGAAATCTTGCCCGCTTCGAAGAGGAGTTCCACGCCGACCTGTGCATCATTCGCTTTGCGGTGAATAACTTCGGACTGCCCGCCAGCCTGAAAATCAGCGTCCACTCCGGCAGCGACAAGTTCTCACTCTATCCGGTCATCAGGCGGCTTATTCGCGAGCACGGGGCCGGGCTCCACGTCAAAACGGCTGGCACGACCTGGCTTGAGGAAGTCATCGGCCTGGCCCGAGCCGGTGGCGAAGGCCTCGCCATCGCCAAGGAAATCTACGCCGAAAGCCTGGCCCACTACGCCGAGCTGACAGCCCCCTACAGCACCGTCATCGACATCGACACCGACCGCCTGCCCGCCGCCGAGAGCGTCGCGCAGTGGAGTTCGGAGCAGTTCGTGGCGGCGCTCGAACATGACGTATCCAACTCTGAATACAATCAACATCTCCGGCAGTTGATCCACGTCGGGTTCAAGATCGCCGCGAAAATGGGCGACCGCTACCTCAACGCGCTTGATGAGCACGCCGCCATCATCAACCAGGGTGTGACCGACAATCTTTACCGTCGTCACATCCTGCCCATCTTTGGCCAGATATAAAAAAATCCCGGCCGGGATCACCCGGCCGGGAAATCTGAATTTATCGTATTACCCACAGGCCTCGGCCTGCATCAGCGGGCCCGGCAATCGGAGTCGGGCCCGTCTTGTCCGTCAACCCTATGGGGTTCGTCCGCGCACGGCGGCGGAAATAGCTGCCACGATCAGCAGCACAAGGAAGATGAAGAAGAGAATTTTTGCGATGCCAGCAGCAGCGCCGGCAATACCGCCAAAGCCAAGAACTCCAGCGATGATAGCTACGATAAGGAAGACAAGTGCCCATCCTAACATAGGAGATTCCTTTCCAGTTTTTAGTGTTATTTCATCAGCAGTGTTTGCTGACTAACAATATAACGCATAGCCACAAAACGTCAACTAATCGACGCATTTAGATCCCCTTATGAGGCTAAAAGCGGCAAAAAACAGGACGAGCCTTTCCCCCTTAAAGCGCTAAAAACACAGCCGCCGTCCACCCGATTCCAGCCAGCACTGCGGCAATTGTCGCCGGCCCGATTTGCGTCCTGACGTGGTCCATCAGGTCGCACCCCGTGGCCATGCTGCTAAGCACGGTCGTGTCGGAAATCGGGGAGCACTGATCGCCGTAAACGCTGCCGTTGATGACGGCGGCAAAGCAGATACTCAGGTAGAGCACCGGGTGCTCCATCCCGAGCGAGAGCGCCGTGGCCCAGGCCAGCGGCATGACCAGCGGAAGGGCCACCGCGAAGGTGCCAAAGCTCGTCCCGGTGGAAAAAGCGATAAACATCGTCAGCACTTGGAACAGGACCGGCAGCATCCAGAACGGCAACTCCCCGGCGAAAACATCCATCAGGTAAATGCCTCCACCCGCATTGCGACTGATGCTGCCGATGATGACAGCCAGCAGTAGCACGACCGAGCCATAGACGACGCCCTTGAGTCCGTTGGTCAGGCCACCCACTGCATCCTCCAGGCTCATGCCCCGCGCCAGTGTCACGCCAAAGGCGACCAGCAGGGCGATCCCGAAGGCCGAGTGCACATCGGGGGAGCCGAACCAGAAAGCCGTCCCCAGCGCCACGCCCACGATCAGGCCCAGCGGGACAAAGAACTCCCACACGCTCGGGCGGTAGCCCTCGGGCGGATCGCTCGTTTCCAGTTCACGGGCCAGCATCGGTTGGGCTCCCGGACGGTCGAGTTGGCCGGTTTCACGCGAGCGACGGATCGCCTCGCGCATCCCCGCGCCGAGAAAGGGCAGTTTGTCAAAGCACAGCAGCAGGGTAAAGAGCACTGCAAGCATGGCGTAAAACGACAGCGGGACCGATGTAATGAAAAAACGGATACGGTCAGTTTCGGTTGCCAGAAAGCCCGCGCCGGAAACGAAGATCAGCCCTTGCAGATAAAAGGCCCAGGCATTGAAAGGGATCAGGATGGCAATGGGCGAAGCCGTCGAGTCCACGATGTAGGAAAGCTCCTCGTGACTGATTTTCTCCTTGTCCGCCACCGGACGCACCGTCGTGCCGACCAGCACGGTGCTGAGCGTACCGCCCTGGAAAAAGAGTACTCCGAGGAACCAGGCGACCAGTCGCGCCGTCACCGGCCCGCGCACGAAGCGCCGCGTCATCAGCTCAGCGAAGGCGAGAGCCGCGCCATTGCGCGACCAGATCCCCATGATTCCCCCGAGGAACCACAGGTAAAGCACGAGAATCCCGGCCCCGCTGCGCGTTGCCAGTGCCGGGATGAGCACGTCGCCAGCCACGTCGTACTGGTGCATGAGCAGCGCCCCCGCGAGGATGCCGCCGGTCAGTGCCGTGATCGGCTCGCGGGTGACAAAGCACAGCGCCACTGCCATGACTGCGGGCAGGAACGACCAGTAGCCCCAGTGCTTGCGCGGCGTCAGGGAAAAAATCTCGAAAGTCCCGTCTTCCTGGTCCACGCGCACCCACTCGGGTTCCTCAGTGGGCACCGTTTGCGATGAACTCCCCTGGCTCGCCCACAGCAGGGAGTCATCTGCCGGTATTGCCCGCTGGACATTTTCCTCGTTGGCCTTGTCGAGCGAAACCTTCTGCACGTACCAGGACGGGGAAATCGACTGCCCCACAAATAAGGACAACGCCATCCCAACCGCAAAAACCCAGAATCCCACGGACCCGAATATCCGCACGGCAAAATGCTTGTCGGCAGCAACCATGCCCGCAGTAAGAGCACGAGCAGGACCGCAGTCAAGGCCGCGCAACGCACCGAATCATCTTGGCTCGGCTAAAACTTGCCCGGCGGCAGGCGCAGGCGAAAGGCTCCCTTGGCTGTGGCGGGATCGACCGGCTGGCCGTTTTGCACCATGACGATTTCGCCATCGGCGGCCATACGGCGGGCCGCACCGATAATTTGCGGCATGAGCGCACGCCACTTGTAAGGGGAGATTTTCCGGGCCGCATCGGACGGGCAGGCCGTACCGCTCTCGCCACGCTCACGCGTCACCCCAAAAATCACCCGCCGCATTTTCGCTTCATCCATCCTGCGGCAATCTAGCGCCTGCCCCGCAGCCGGCAAGCCCCATTAGCGCCCCTGCAGGGCACAGGACACTATCGCTAAACAGAAACGGAACCGGGCTGCGAATCTCTCAGGCCATCGACGAGGTGCTAATCAAAGATCGCAAGGTAGCCCGGCTCGCTGGCGCCAAAGGTGTAGTTAAAACCAATCCGGAAGCGCACCAGTTGCTCAGCCACGTCCGTATTCACAAACCATCTCCAGTCCTTCACCAGCGCCTCGCCGCCGAAGTTGATACTCAGCCGGTGGCCGAGCGTGAAAAAGTCATCCGAAAGCTCGCCGCGCAGGCCGAAGTTCGGGTTGATGTAGGTGTAGGCGACCCCGACGGTGACCGGGGAGGTTCGCAGGCGGGCAGCAGCAGCCCAGGCCCAGGTCGGCGTGGTAAAGTTGTGCAGGGCTTCGAGCGCGCCGGTCAAGGTCATGCCCTCGTCGAGCGTCCACTGGCGCGCGATCTCGGCACCGACATAGTTCTGGTCGGCGAGGTACTCGTAGGAGAGCCCGCCCCGCAGTTCCCACCACGGCAGCGGCTGTTCGAGGATCGCGCCGAAGTAGTTCCACTCGTTCCAGGTCTGGAAGGCGTTCGGGTCGCTCAGGTGGTCGATGGCCCCGGTAACCAGTTGCAGGCGGCCCTCGCCGAGCGGGGCCGTCACCCGGCCCCCGCGCACCCAGCCGTCCACATCGTAGCCGAGGGTCGGGATATTGTCGCCGTTGGGCGGGATAACGCCGATCTGCCCCGTCCAGCCCTCGAAATTATCCTGCAGGTAAATCTGCCGCATGTTGAAGACCTGGTCGGGCACGGTCTGCCCCACGGTCGAGACGAAGCTGTTCCAGGACGAGGTGTAGGAGCGCCCCGTCCCGGCGATCCCGCGCAGGGTAAAGTCCCCCGCCGGCGAGCTAAGCAGCCCCAGCGCGTAGCTGATCTGCCCGCGGTACTGGAGCCAGCCCGTCCGCTGGTCCATCGTGTCCTTGTCGAACTGCGTATTGTAGCGCATGCCGATCCTGAAACTGATCGAGCTGGGTTCGAGTTCTGCGGCCACCGGCAGGGTGAAGCTTACCAGCAGGCCAACCAACAGGCCCACGGTGAGAGTAAGTGTACGGACAGACATAGCGAAGGGTCGCCCCGAGGGGGGCTGGGTCGGTGACAATTGTGGCAATTGTCACGATTGTTACGCAACGCATAGACTGGCAGGGCCGGGGCAATCAAGCCTAAGTCTCGCCCGCCCTCAATCGAAACGGGCCAGATAGCCGGGCGTGCTCGCGCCAAAACCGTAATTAAAGCCTGCGCGCACCCGCAACCGCTGCTCGGTCAGGTCCGTCATGACGAACCAGTTGAGCCCGTCCACCAGCGGGATGTCGCCGTTGAACTCCACATCGAGGCGGTGCCCAAATCCGAAAAAGTCCTCCGAAAGCATGCCCCGCAGACCGAAATCGCGGTTGATGTAGGTGTACTCGACGATGACGTTGACCACCTCGGTCTGGAGACGGCCCGAAACACCCCAGGCCCAACTCGGGGTCGTGAAATTATAAATCGCCTCGACCTGACCCAGGAAGTCGATCCCCTCGTCCAGCTCCCAGGTCCGCTGCAATTGCATGTCCACGTAGTTCTGGTCCTCCAGGTACTCGTAGGAGAGGTAGCCCTTTAGTTCGTACCAAGGCAGCGGCTGAACCAGCTTGGCCCCGAAATAGTTCCACTCCCCCCACTCCTGAAAGGCGCTCGGGTCGGTCAGGTGGTCAATGATCCCGGTGACCAGTTCCAGGCGGCCTTCGCCCAGCGGGGCAGACACCCGCCCGCCATCAATCCAGCCGTCCGTGTCGTAGCCCAGGTCGGTAATGTCGCCGCCGTTGGGCGGGATGACCCCGGCCTGGAATTGCCAGCCCGCGTAGTCGTTCTGGAGGTAAATCTGGCGCATGTAGAAATCCTTCTTCGGCACTGTCTGGCCCATCGTGCTGGCCACGCTCATCCACGAGGAAATGAACTGGTTCCCGGTTCCGGCCAGGCCCTTGACCTTGAAGTTCCCGGCCGGGGTCGCCGCCACCCCGAGTGAGTAGTGAATTCGCGCCCGCAGTTGGAACCAACTGCTAAGGGCGTCCAGACTGTCCCGATCAAAAGTCCCGCAGTACTCGGCTCCAAGGGAGAAACGCACGTAATTCGCGTCCGGTTCGGCGGGCACCTCGGGGGCATCGGAGGCATTCCCAACGCCCTCGATGAAAAGATCGTCCTCCCCGGCCACAACCACCGGACCCACCCCCGCCGCCTCCACCGCAACCGCAACCGCTGGCTCAACCGCGTCAACGGGCTTCGAGGCACCATCTTGGGCCGCCCTGACGGAAATCCCCACTCCCGTCAGGCTTACCAGCATCATAAGATATTCTTTTTTAAAAAATCCCAACATAAGAATCGTTTACACTGCCGCGTTACGATTAGATGACAAACCCAAACTTTTACGGACCGGAAATAAAATCCCACGGACAAGCTTCCCGCCGGGTAAAAAGCATTGCCGCCTCCGGCCCCGAAAAGACAGGCTGACCGGGTGTTGGATAAAAACAGCGGCAGCGCCTACCGGGGACGGCTCGCCCCCACCCCCACCGGCTGGCTCCACCTGGGGCACGCGGCCACCTTCCTGCGCGCACAGGAGCGCTGCCGGGCGGCGGGCGGAACGCTCATCCTCCGCAACGAGGACCTCGACCCCCAGCGATGCCGTCCGCAGTACGCCCACGACGCGCTCGAAGACCTCCGCTGGCTCGGCCTTGACTGGGCGGAAGGTCCGGACGTGGGCGGCCCGCACGCCCCCTACAACCAGAGCGAACGCCTGCCCCACTACCTCGCCGCCTGGGAAAAACTCCGCGACGCCGGAGCCATCTACCCCTGCGAACGCTCCCGGCGCGAACTGCGCGAGCGCGTGGCCGCCCCCCATGAGGAGGACGAGGAGGCCGAGCCGATTTACCCGCCGCAGTGGCGCCCCGCCCCCGGCACCGGCCGCGATGCCCGCTCGCCGGAAGGCGTCAACTGGCGCTTCCGCGTCCCCGACGGCGAAGTTATCGGCTTCCGGGACAAACTGGCGGGCGAGCAATCCTTTGTCGCGGGCGAGGATTTCGGGGATTTTCTCATCTGGCGCCGCGACGGTGTGCCCGCCTACGAACTGGCCGTTGTGGTGGATGACCTGGCCATGCGCATTACCGAAGTCGTGCGCGGAGCCGACCTGCTCAAGTCCACCGCCCGCCAGCTTTTAATCTACCGGGCGCTCGGGGCTACCGCACAGGTGCCCGCCTTCGCCCACTGCCCGCTCGTCCGCGACACTCATGGCAAACGGCTGGCCAAGCGTAGCGATGCCCTCAGCCTGCGCACCCTCCGCGCCAGAGGCACGCCCCCGGAGGAAGTCCGCCACCTCGCGGCGCAGATGAGCTAGTGTCCCGTTAGCTTAGTTCCTGATAAAAATATTTTCACCGCAGAGGCGCAAAGACGCAGAGCGAACTCTGTATCCACGAAGTTTTTTGTGCTTCTTGTGCCTTTTTGTGGCCATTAACATTTATTAAGAACTTAGAGCGTTTCAAAAAATACTGTAGCCACAAACTTTGAATAGCTAAATGGCTAATTGTTAATTGTTGGATGCCGAACATAGGAAATAACAATTAACCATTTAATCATTTAGACATTCGGCCCTTTTGTGACGGCTACGACTTTATTGGAAACGCTCTAGCTAACACGACACTAGGGCCTCAAGTTCCGGGCATACTCACCGAGGGATTACGCAGCCCGCACCCGCGACAGGCAGATTACTGGTCCAGACGGACCCTGCACATTCTGCTGCTCCCAGCACCGCCAAGGATCAGCGCGGCGGACGTCCACCCCAGAAAAAGCCGCCGCGGCGGTTGCTGCCGCTGGGCTGGACGTTTTCCAGCTCGGCTTTCAGGGTGTCGGGAATGTCAGCGCTCTTGAGATACTCGGCGAAGGCTTCGGGATCCTGGGCTTTCCACTCGCTGGCCACACGGTTCATCAGGCGGCCCTTCATCTGGTCGGAGGTGATGGATTCGGCCCAGGTCATGGCTCCGGCGGGGTCTTCGGAAGCCGCCTGAAAGGTGAACATGGCCACCGCACGGTCGGTTTCTTCATTCGCGGGCTGGCTGTTGAGCCATTCCCCGGCGGCGGCGAGGTCGTAGCGGCCCCACTCGGCGACCAGCATCGTGGTCAGGCGGCCCACGTCGGGGTCTTCCGCATCCATGCCCGAAATATAATCCGCCACCGAGGCCGGATCGCTACGCGTCCACGAGCGAAGCATACTGTTGCGCAACTCGCTGTAATCGTCGCGCCCGGAAAGCGTTTCCAGGTAAGCGGAGGCGGCATCGGGGTCGTAACGGGTCCAGTCCTCAAGGATTTCCGAAAGCGCGGCAGTCTGAGTCTCGCCTGCCGGAAGCTGCGAGGTCCAGGCCAGCGCATCGGTCAGCCGGCCCTGCTCCAGCATGGAATCCACCACCGTCTCGATGGCGCGGTTTTTCAGGCGACGCCCCTCGACCGAATCCTCGGACATGGCCGAGACGTACTGGAACGCGCCGAAGGGGTCGAGTTCGGAGTAACCGCGCAGGATGGAGTCAAGCTGGCGGTTACCCTCCCGACCGGAGACGGTGTTCGCATCGGAGGACCACCAGGCGAGGGCGTTCTGCGGGTCCACCCGCGCCCAGCCCTGAAGCGCCTCGTTCAGCGCGAAGTTAGACAGCTGCATGCTGGGCAGGCTCTGGGCATAGACGATGGCGGCCTGCGGGTCGTAGGTCGCCCATTGACCGACCAGTTCGGCCAGCAGGCGGTCGCGGTTGGAGCCGGCGGGCATTTCCTCGATCATGGCAAGCGCGCCACTGATCTCGTCCGCGCCGAGCGACTGGATCATCAGGCTCAACTGCTGACGCGCCAGGCGGCTGCCGGGATTGGCCAGGTAGGCGGCCACGGCCTGATTGAGCGTGACGCCCCCAGCGCCACCGGACAACTCCCCGGACTCGTCCGCACCAGCGGAACCGAGGATGGCGGCGGTCTTGTCCGCCTGCGAGGAGTCGATGATAAAGGTCTTGGCTCCGCCGGAGGAGGTCCCCGGTCGAGCCGTGGCGGCGGCGGTTGTTCCCTCTCCGGACTCCGTGAGGGAAGAACCCGCGAAATAGGCGACGCCGACAGTCACGCACCAGGCGCCTGCCAGCAGGAGGACTTTCTTGGAAGACAGGGACATGGCATTAAAAACCCCGGCGAAGCGGGTTGGTTGCGAGGGTGGAGATTTTGGTGAAAAAGAGTTTTTGGGGAAATACGGTCACGAAGGACACCAAGGAGACACGAAGAGCACGAAGCGCTGCTCAGGCAATAGCCTTTGCCTGCGGACGGTAAACCTGTGGATAAAAGAAATGAGACATAAAGGAACTTTGTGTTCTTCGTGTCTCCTTGGTGTCCTTCGTGACCAGTTTTCCTCTCGTCGGGAAAGCTTAGTCAAAGACCACAGTCTTGTTATGATAGACGAGGATGCGGTTCTCCAGGTGCCAGCGGACGGCCTGGGCGAAGACGGTCTTCTCCAGATCACGGCCCCGGCGCACGAGGTCGGGCGGGCCGTGGCGATGGGTGACGCGGGCCACGTCCTGCGCGATGATCGGCCCCTCGTCCAGATCGGCGGTGGCGTAGTGGGCGGTCGCCCCGATGAGCTTGACCCCGCGCTCGTAAGCCTGATGGTAGGGCTTGCCCCCGGCGAAGGCGGGCAGGAAGCTATGGTGAATGTTAATCACCGGGCAGCCCACGTTTTTCAAAAACGACTCGCTGAGCACCTGCATGTAGCGGGCCATGATAACCAGCTCGGCCCCGGTCTCGCGGAGGATTTTCACCTGCTCGGCTTCGGCCTCGGCCTTGTTCGCGCGGGTAACGGGGATGTGGTAAAACGGCAGCCCGTAGGCGGCAGTGGCGGCGGCCAGAGTCTCATGGTTCGAGACGACGGCCACGAGTTCGCCCGGCAACTCGCCCGAGCGAAAGCGCAGGATAATATCGTGGAAACAGTGCTCGATCTTTGAGACCATGATGGCGACCTTCGGCTGGTCGCTGGAGAGCATGACGCGGGCGCTCATACCCAGTTCGCGCTCGGCCAACTCGCGGAAAGCGGCTTGCTCCTCTTTAATATCACCGGCAGGCACCCACTCCACGCGTTGGAAAAACACCTCGGCCTCGCTGTCGCGGTGCTGGTCGGCGTGGATGATGTTACCGTGGCGCTCGTAGATCCAACCCGCCACGCGGGCGACGAGGCCCGGCTGGTCCGGGCCTGAGAGCAAGGCGATAATACTGGGCGGCTTCATGGAAAGCCCCACCCTAAGCCGACCGTACCCGAAAGGTAAAGCCCGCGTTTGGGGTGGCGTAAGGGCAGCCTCATTGTCCTGTGCGGCCACGCACCGCGGGGGCGGGCTGCGCAAGCCCGCAATCACAGCCACTTAATTCACCGAGTTCTCGAAGTCCTCCTGAATCACGTCCACCTGGTGGAGCCAGAGGTTGGCGTAGCGGCCCTGTTCGAGCAGAAGCTCGTCGTGGGTGCCCATCTCGATGATGCGGCCTTTTTCGAGGACGACGATCTTGTCCGCCTTGCGCACGGTGGAGAGCCGGTGGGCGATAATCAGCACCGTGCGGTCGGCCATGAGATTGTCCAGTGCGCTCTGGATCTGGCGCTCCGTGATCGTGTCCACCGAGGCGGTGGCCTCGTCGAGGATGACCAGCGGCGGGTTTTTCAAAAGCACACGGGCAATGGTCAACCGCTGCTTCTCGCCCTGGGAGAGCCGGACGCCCTTCTCGCCGATGTTGGTGTCCATCTTCTCCGGCAGGCGGTCCACAAAGTCCCACGCGCTCGCCCCTTCAAGCGCGGCCACCAGTTGCTCCTCGGTGGCGTCCTCGCGGGCCAGCAAGAGGTTCTCGCGGACCGACCCCTCGAACAAAAACGGCTCCTGCGCGACATGCCCGATCTGCCCGTGTACCTCGTGCAGGGAAAGCTCGCGGATGTCGATGCCGTTGACCAGCACGGCCCCGGCAGTGGCGTCGTAGGCGCGCATGGCGAGGTTGGCCACGGTGGACTTGCCCGCGCCGGTGTGGCCGACCAGGGCGGTGACTTTACCGGCTTCGAGCGTGAGATTAAAATCCTCCAGCACGGCGGGGCGACCGGGATAGCGGAAGTCCACCCGGTCAAACTTCACTTCGATGTTACCGGCTGGGAAGGGCTTGGGCGCGGGCGGCTCGTCCACCTCGACCTCGGCGTCGATGATTTCGAATACCCGGTCCCCGGAGGCCTTGCCGGAGGCGAGCATCTGGTTGAGCATGGTCAGCCGCCACAGCGGCATGTAGAGCATCTGCGCCAGCAGGAAGAAGGCGAAAAACTCCCCGATGGTGAACGCCTGCTCGGTGATAATCAGGTACCCCCCGGCGGCGAAGACGGCCACCGTCCCCAGGCTGGCCACGAACTGGCTGCCGGGCATGTAAAAAGACCACAGGAACATCGTTTTGAGGCTCTTCTTGCGCAAATCCTGCGCCATCGCATCGAAGCGGCGCGACTCGCGCTCCTGCAAGGCAAAGGTCTGGATCATGCGGTTGCCCTGGATATCCTCGACCAGTAAGGCATTGAGGGCGGCGGCGGACTTGCGAACCGCGCTCCAGTGCTTGCGGGAGGTTTTGGCGTAGCGGAAGGCCCACCACAGCACCACCGGCAGCGGCAGGATGACCCAGAAAGCCAGAAACGGCTGCATCAGGAACATCATCACCGTGATGCCCACGATCTGCACCACCACCGTCGTTCCCTGCTCGGTGCCGTCGAGCAGGGCGCGTTCGACGTTGTTGACGTCGTCCACCACGCGCGAGGCGATTTCCCCGCTCTTGCGCTGGTCGTAGAAAGAAACCGGCAGGCGCAGGAGCTTGGCGTGGATCTCGCGGCGCATGTCCACCAGCACCTTTTGCTCCAGGATGTTATTTACCCGGATACGGAAAAAATTAAACAGCTCCCGCCCGAAGTAGCACCCAAGGATGACCCCGATCCCCAGCCACAGGCTCGTCAAGTCACTGTCGGAGAGGCTGTTGATGAGCCACTCCAGCGCGCGCGGGATGGCCAGCGTAAAAGCAATCGAGAGCACGGCGAACAGAATCGTCAGCCAGTACAGCAGTCGGTAGCGGAAAAGGTATTGCGCGACGCGCCAGATCGTTTTCATGGGATCAGTCAACAAAGCAGCTTTTCCGCCTTTGTCCAAACATAGATTAGATTATTGAGAATTAGGCTCAACCGCTCCGCGGTATGCCCTGGGCAGCATTTGCGATTGTCAAACGGAAGTGGAGCCCTTGTCTTGAGCGCATGAAATCCCGGCCCATCCCCGGCTCGACCGGCGAAGTCCTCACCTGCCTGCCCTCCCCCTACGAGGCGCACCCGGCCACCGGTCTGCTCTACCTGCCGCGCTTTATCGCGAAGATCCGCTACGTCAAGGCCCACGGCGAACTGCCCAAGAGCTACCGCAAAAACTACAAGCGCGGGCTCGACCGCTTCCTCAGCCAGCACCTCGGGGTGGAACCCGACGCGGTCGAGGAGGCCATTGCCGGAGCGGCGGACGAGGCCGACGCCGAGGCCCGCTTGCGGGCCGTCCTGCCCGCCGACGTGCGCGCCCCGGCCTGGAATCGCGACCTGGTGCAAAAAGGCATGACCGAGGCCGGACGGGAATTTCTGGCCGAGGCGCTGGAGAAAATGGGCTGCGCCGATCGCGTGGGCGAAATCAAGTCCGTGCCCGACCTGATCGACTTCGACGAAGGCCGGATCGAATAATACCCCGTTAATCCTGACATTTTCGCCCCTGCCGATCCGCCCTGCAACCGAGTATTGACTTGCACCGCCGGGCAGGCAAGAGTGCGCCCCTTTTCCAGTCACCATGAACCGGCCCCCGAAAAAGCACAAGAAGACCAAGGACGACATCCTCAACGATCCGCGTTTTGACCGCAAGGACCTTGAGGAGGCCGACCGCCGCCTGCACAGCAAGGACGCGCTCCAGGGCGACGACCGCAATCTCGTTCACGTCGATGACGCCTTCAAGGAAGCCGACATTGAGGACCAGGTCTGGCTCTTCTGGAACAAGTACAAAAAGAGCATCATTTACCTGATCATCGCGATCTTCCTCGGCGTCATCGCGGTGGAGGGCTACCGGATGTATCAACGCAGTGCCGTCCGCTCCATGCAGGCCGCCTACGGCCAGGCCGACACTCCCGAAGCCCTGACCGCCTTCGGTGAGAAGTACGCCGGAAACCCGCTGGCCGGGTTCGCGCTGCTCCAGTCCGCCGACAGCCAGTACGAGCAGGGCAATTACACCGCCGCCGCGCCGCTTTACAAGTCCGCCGCCGCCTCCCTTGCCAACACTTACGTGCAGGGCCGCGCCCGCCTCGGTGAAGCCATGTCACAGATTCAGGCCGGGCAAACGGAGCTGGGCAAAAACCTGCTCAGCCAGATCAGCGCCGACCAGACGGCCCTCCTCTCGATTCGCGCCGAAGCCACCTTCGACCTGGGCGTCATTGCCCTGGCCGCCAGTGACTACGCCAACGCCCGCCGCTACTTCGAGCAGGCCAGCGCCCTCGACAAGGACGGCCCCTGGGGCACTCAGGCCGACCGCCAGCTCCAGCAGACGCCCGAACTGGCCGAAGCCGCCTCTGCTCCTGCGCAGGCTGAAGCGCCCGCCGCTGCTCAACCAGCCACGGACGCCGAAGCGACCACCACGGACGCCAGCGACGCCGCCGAGTAATCTTCCCCGATTCGGCCTCCGGGTCCAGGACGACTCTGCACTTCCAACGCCGTCATTCATTTCCACAAAAGCCGCGCTCACCGCGCGGCTTTTTTCGTGGGCCACCCAAGGGGTCGTTGAAGGTTCCCGCTCTGGCCAAGGAACGAAGTTCCGTCACAAAAGTTTTTTGGGGAGAGCGAGAGAGGGTGTTTATTTGAAAAAAACACCCTCTCGCATACCCCTCAAAGCGACTTCGAATGAGTCTTACTCAATCGCCTTCATCAACTGCTCACGCTCCTCGGCGGAAAAGCCGTTGCTGATCACGAATTGCCGGGCGGCGAATTTGTTCTGCTTGCCCCACTCTTTCAGACTCTGCCTAAGGAGTTCCTTACGCTGGCCGTCGTTTTTCACCCGCAGTGACCACTCGGCGGCATAGCCCGGTTCGTACTGGCCGACTTGCTGCACGAGGCTGCGGATGGCTGAGTCGCGGTTATCGCCAGGCGGCATATCCGTCATGTAGGTGGCGGCAGCGGCGAGGTCCGCCCGCAGCCAGGTCTGCACGAGATCGCGCTGGGCGTCATTATAAAGATCGCCTTCGGGGAGGTTTTCAATCCACGCGGCAGTACTGGCCGGATCGGATTGCGCCCAGGCGGAGGCCAGTTCTTTGATCTGGCTGTTGCGCTCATCGCCCTTGGGCTGGCGGATAACCCAGTCGGCGGCGGCTTGCGGATCGGATTCTCCCCAGGTGCGGATAGCGGCCTGAACCGCAGACGCGCGCATCTCCCCCTCTTCAATGCCAGAGGCCCAGTCCAGTGTGGCCTCCGGTTCGTAGCGGGACCAGTTATAGGCGATATTGCGGACCAGATCTGTCTGGACCTGCCCTTTCTCAATTTGCAGCGCCACCTCTGCGGCCGCAACCGGATCGTCCGAAGCCAACCGGTTATAGTAAGCCGAAAGGGCTTGTTCACGCTCGCCGGGGTTTTTCAGGGACTGGGCCCAGTCAAGCGCCGCTTCGGGGTCGTACCTGCTCCAACTGTTGGCCAGGCTCCAGATCATATTGCGGCGGCCCTCACCCAACGGGGATTGATCGACGAGCCGGATCGCCATCTGCGGATCATTCTCCGCCAACTGGAAAATCAGGCTCCGGCTGAGATTCTGGCGCGCCTGCCCACTGGTGTTGGCCATCATAAAGGCGAGGGCCGCCTGCGGATCTTCGCGGGCCAGGCTCTGGGCCACATTCTGCATCGCCCAGTTGCGCCGGTTGCCCAGAGGCATCAGCTCCAGCAAGTCGTAGGCCTTGTCCAGCTTCCCGTTTTGCGCGGCGGAGTTGACGAGCCCCTCGTAAATCTCGCCCTTGAGACTCGACTCCGGCATCGCCTCCAGCCAGGCCAGAGCCGCCGCCTCATCCTGCTCGTACCAGCTCTGCACAATGTTGTTGCTGGCCTGCTGGCGCAGGCTCAAGTTCCTCACATTGGTGCTGAGATGCTCGATCGCAGCCTGCGGATCCTCTTCGCCCCAACGCCGGTAGATACTGCTCAAGGCCCATTCACCGGCCCCACCGGCGGGCAGCTCGTGGTAAATCTCCAACGCCCGCAAGGGCTCGTCTTTAGCCATTTCGTAAAGAATCCCCTGCACCATGCTCTGGCGTGTCTGCCGGTCCGGGAACTGCAAGGCAACCTCCAGCGCAACGTCCGGCTCCTTTTCCGCCCAGATGCCGACCACCCGGCGCAGGGCATCCCGGCGAGCCTCGGAATCCTCCAGGCCGGAAGCCACCTGGTATGCTGCCTGCGGATCTTCCCGCGCCCAGTTCGAGAAGACCGAATTATAACGCCAGCGCTCCGGGCTGGCATCCGGATACTTGGTCAGGAGCTGGTAGGCACGGAGGTAATCCCGCCCTGACACCGAGTTGATAACGTTCCGAATCGCCGTTTGCCGTTGTTTCGGATTCTCCAGTCCGGCGGCAGCGGCCATCGCGGCCTCGTCATTGAACGAACTCCATACATTCAAAACCTTGTAGATTAATTGCGGCGACGAATCTTCCTTCCGGCCCAGCGCCCAACGCAACGCGGCCCGCGGAGAAGCCTCGGCCCAGCGCTCCATCAGGGCCCATTGAGCCGCGTCCCGCTCCCGGGTCTGCGGATGATTCTCTAACGACTCCAGCACAACCGGCAATTCGGCGATAGGGATATCCTGCGCAACCGCGTAAAGCTTGAGCGTGCGGACAAAGGGGCTGCGTGTCTCCGTCGCCTCGACCAGCGCCTGCCGGATTGTCTCCACCCGCTCGGCCTGGTCGGGCGAGACAATGGCCGGTTCGCCTGTTCTCGAAATCTCTCCGCTAGCGGCGGCAACCCCATCATCCGACTCGCTCGCAGCAGGCGCGTCCCGCACGACCACCTCGACCCGCTCCAGGGACGGTACCCCGCCAAAATCATTGCCCGCCTCCCGCGAGCTAAGGCGACCGGCGATAAACGCCGCCACGAGCGCGGCGACAACGGAGAGGGCGAGCAGCGTTTTTTTCATGGCGACGGAAACAAACAATGATGAACCAGGATCGCCAGCAACCTCACCCGCTACGCGGCAAGGCCCGGCGGGGCGCGATGACCAGACTCTAGTACCCTCTCCGACACGGTGGCAATCCCTCTCGTTCCGACGGGATTGTTTTTCATCGGTGTAAAGCGGGAGACATCCCGCCGCACTGAGCGTTTACCTGAACAGCCCCGAAGTAAAACCGGAAGCAATCTACCTGCACAGACTTCCTGCCAGGGTCTAAAACGTCCGCCCGTAGAGGCGCTTAACCGACTCCCGGGAGAGCACGATGATGGTAAAAACACCCAAGATCGTCCCCAGTGGGACCGAAAGGCACATCAGGCAGGCAACGACGAAGCTGTAGATGTAGTTGCGTTGCTGGCGCAGAAAGCGTCCCGAAAGGATGATCCCGACGCCGATGGCGGCGTTGAACAGTGCGGCCAGCCCGAAAATAACCATGAAGAAACCGCCCAGCGCGGCGGGGACCAGGGCGAACTGGGCCGGGTCGGCGCCCATGCCCCCGTGGGCATGGCGGGCAGCTTCACTGGCCGCCGCTGCCGCCCCTCCGGTCACAAGTATCGTCCCAAGCAAGAGGTAAAGCAGGGGAAGACAGGAGATAAAAACAAAAATCCCGCCGACCACATAATGCACAACCGCCAGCGTATCGAGGTGGCTAATATCCTCCCGGCGGGGCATGCCCGACGGAGGCGGTGGCGGTGGATCATAACGGGGCGGAGATTCGTAGAGATTCATGGCGACGACAACTCTCAGCCTGCCCGGCACGGGCGGCGTTGTCACGCCCGTTCTGGCATCAGGTGGCGGCAGGACCGGGTCCGGCACCTGTGACTCTGCGGATCCCTTTTTTCAGGAATGCGCCACGAGCTATTTTGCCCACACGACTCAGGGGTCACGTTAGCTTGGTTCTTGGTCAAATATTCTCACCGCAGATGCGCAAAGGCGCAGAGCGGTTCTGCCATTTATGGCGCATTTTATACTTTTTTGTAGCCAATCAATTATTCAAAGGACTTGGCTAACAGCTCCTAGTTCTGCTGCTTAAGGATGCGTTCGAGGATTTCGGTCATGTCTTCGACCGATTCCAGCACCTTGCGGGCGACGAAGATCGGCTGCTTCGCCTGCAAGGCTAATACCATCGAATCGCTGGGGCGGGCATCGACTTCGAGCACCTTTTTGCCCAACTCATTTTCCATCGAGAGGATGAGGCGGGCAAAGAAAGTGCCGTCGTCCACGTCGTTGATGATCACCCGGCGCAGTTGCACACCCAGGCCGGTGAAAATGCTCGTCACCAGATCGTGCGTGAGGGGACGCTCCTTTTTGACGTTGTTGATCGTCATGGAGATGGCGTTCCCGATGCCTTGGTCAACATAGATGACGAAGGTTTTCTCCGGGCAGCCCAGGAAAATCGCGCAGCCGTTCGAGGTCGGCATCACACCCTTGATCGTTACTTCCACCACATCGGTGCTCATGTCTCCCAATGTCGCAGATAAAGCCCTTCCCCGCAAGTGCTTTTCCCGATTCCCACGGCAACACAGGCCGTGCCAGAAGCACGGTTCACTGGCCTCTGGCTGTAGGCATGCGGTCAGTTTCGGCTCACAGGGAACAGCCCTCCCCCCGCCCTCTTCGACGGCAACGAACGGCACCGACGTTCTCATTTGCACCCGGCATGTATTTTATTCTTGGTCGCGGGCGGGTGGAAGCGTTCAATGCCCACCGAAGAATCACCTATGAGCCGCTCATGCAAAACGCCCCGCCCAAACCTGTATCTGGTGGGTTTCATGGGTACCGGCAAGACCACCGTCGGCCGGACGCTGGCGCGGCGGCTCAGGATGGAGTTCATCGACTCGGACCACGTGATCGAGGAGCAGGCCGGGCAGCCCATCCCCGAGATTTTCGCGGAAAAGGGCGAGGCTCATTTCCGGGGACTGGAACGAGCCTTTATCGAGTCCGGGCACCCCGCCAGCGGTTGCATCGTAGCCTGCGGGGGCGGGCTCGTCACCCAGCCGGGCATGGCCGAGGCCCTGCGCGCGCGGGGCGTGGTCGTCTGCCTCTTCGCCTCCCCCAAGACGATCCTCAAGCGCACCTCCTCCAATTCCAACCGCCCCCTGCTCAACGTGCCCGACCCCGAAGGCCGCATCCGCGAACTGCTCGCCCAGCGCGAACCGGCCTACCTCAACGCCGGTACCTGCATCTACACCGACGAACGCCCCTTCGCTGACGTTATCAGCCACCTGGAGCGTTTCTACCGCCGGGCCGCCAACGAATACGCCCGCAAACACTGAAACACCACAGGGCAGCCCGTTTCCCGCCGGCTCTGGCATGCAAAAGGATTTTAAACGGAAAGGTCGGGAAGTACAAAAGCGGGGGCACAAGGCGAACGCCAGCCGTCTGACCTGACGTCAACTGCCGTTATCCCATGTCGCAGGTCCAGGGCCATACCCCAGCCGCTCAGGCAAAATGCGAGCCCATCAGGTCGATCAGGGGCCGGGGCGGGCGGACAGGCTCGCCCTGCGGGTTGATAAAGCCGTGGCGGGACCAGCCGGTGGCCAGCAGTTCGTCGTGGCGGAGCACTTCGTAGTCGCAGTGGATTTTGACCAGCGGCTTTTCCTTGATCGTGACGCGCACGCTCAGCCGGTCGTCAAAAAAGGCCGGGCGGCGATAGCGGACATTGATTTCCAGCACCGGCAGGAAGAAGCCCTCCTCCTCCAGTTGCTTGTAGGGGTAGCCGATGATGTCGAGCATCTCGACCCGCGCGGCCTCGAACCAGGTCAGGTAATTGCCGTGGTAAACGAGGCCCATTTTATCGGTTTCGGCGTAGCGGACGCGGATGCTGGTTTGTGTCTGAATCATGTGGCTGCTCTTGCTATCGGGAAAAAGCTGGTTTAAGCCGTGTGGCTTGTCCGAAGAAAAAACAAGCCCAACTCTCACCTCCGGGGCAAGCGTGGAAAGCGCCCCCGGCACATCCGGCCGCTCCTCCGGCCGGGCCTTGCGCGTGCTCGGAGCCGTTTTTCACTGGATCGGCTGGTGGGCGATCTTCACCTTTTCCTTTATCCTGGCCGGAGGGATCATCGGCGGGGGGATTTTTCTCACCATCGGCCTGCTGACCCATCCCGAGCTGGAAACCAGCTACCGGCTGAGCAAGGGTTTCCTCAACGGAGCCGAGTACTTCGGCATCTGGGCCGGGGGCATGGGCATCGTCCTGTGCTGGATCAAGGCGCACCGGGAGGGTCGTTTTCTGTGAAATTCGCCGACCGCCTGAAAATTTTTGCCGTCGGCTTCACCGTCGGTATGGTGCTCCTGTTCTTTATCCTGAGCAAGCGCCAGGGCGACCGCAACGAGTTGACCGCCCCCCGGACCGCCGAGGAAGTCCAGCTCGAAGCCGTGCCGGGCATCCTCCATGCCTACCGGGACCGCCGGGTGGCCATGGACTCGAAGTTCATCACCGAGCAGCACCGCGAGCCGCTGCCGGACAATCGCTGGAAGCGCACCCTCATCCTGCGCGGGATGGACCCCGAACAGGTCGTGCGGGTCGTGGAATTCACCCACGAGGAAGCCGGGTACGACCTGGTGGACCGGGTCGTAGTCATGGCCCCCGACCGGCTGACCGTCACGCTGCCCGCAGGCGTATCCCCGCCTCAACTGGCAGAGGCCGTCCACCCCTGGGGCTACCGCCTGACGGAGAAAACCGCCGACGGCACAGGCGTGCTTGTGGCGATCGGGGGCAATTCCCTCGCCGACTACCGGCAGGCCGTCGAACGCCTGCAATCCCTCTCCGACCTCACGACCGACGTGCAGCCCGTCATTTACGGCGAAGCCGAGCCCTTCGCTGGGGAGTCATTGTAACCGGTGGCGTCCGCGTAGAGCGTTATTGCACAGGCATCGCAAGTGCAGGCTAAAATGCTGGTCCAAGTACGGGGCTTGGGGGCGCAGAGAGCCCCAAAATTCAATGTAAGAACTTCGCTCACGGTAGCCTAGCGGATTTCCAGCGAGTAGGGCAGTCGGGCATAGAGGCCCTTGGGGTCATTGAAGCTGCGGACGACGGCCAGTTCGGCCTCCAGGCGTTTCATGGCCTGGGTCAAGAGGTCGCCCCGGCCCTTTACGACCGGCGCCTGCTCGCCGGTCTGCTGGAGAAACTCCTCCAGCGCCTGCGAGAAGTTCTTCCGCTCCGGAATCTGGGTCACGGTGTAGTCGTCGGCCACGCCCGCCTGACCGGCGGCGTAGCGAATGGCGTCCCCAAGGCCGCCAATCTCGTCCACCAGGCCGATGCCGACCGCGTCCGTGCCGGACCAGACCCGGCCCTGCGCGATGCGGCGCACCTGCTCGTCGGAAAGGTCGCGCCCCTCGGCCACCTTGTCGATAAAGGCGTCGTAGAGGAAATCCGTGTATTGCTGGACCAGTGCCATTTCCTGCTCCGTCTTTGGGCGGGAAACCGTGTAAAGGTCGGCGTAGGTCGAGGTTTTTACCCCGTCAAAGGTGATTCCGTGCTCGCTGGCCAGGCCCTCCAGGTTGAAAAACAGCCCGAAGACCCCGATTGAGCCGGTGATCGTCGTCGGTTCGGCAAAAATCCGGTCTCCGTAGGCGGAAATCCAGTACCCGCCGCTGGCGGCGAGCGAGCCCATCGAGACGATGACCGGCTTTTCCTCCGCCGCCTCGCGCATTTCGCGCTGGATGACTTCCGAGGCCAGGGCGCTGCCGCCGGGGCTGTTCACCCGCAGGACAATGGCAGCCACGTCGGGGTTAGTCCGCAGGTAGCGCAAATCCCGCGCCAACCGGTCGCCGCCGACCTGCCCGCGCATGCCCTCGCCGTCCACGATGTCGCCCTCGGCGTAAACCACCGCCACCTGGTTACCGCCGTAGCGGTAGCCGCCGGAAAAGCCCTCGATGCGGACGTAATCGGCCAGCCCGATCTGCCGGAACGACTCCAAGTCCGGATCGTAACCGACCTTTTCCTCCAGCAGCCCGATCACCTCGTCCATGTAGGCCACGCGGTCGGCCAGGTCAGCCGACAGGGCCATTTCCCCGGTAAAAAAGCCCTTTTCGTCGCTGAGAGCCCGCAACTGCACGGGGTCGAGCCCGCGTCCCTGCGCAACGTCGCCCAGGATGTCGCCCCAGATGTCGTTGAGCAGCTCGGTTGTCTGCAAGCGGTCGGGCTCGCTCATTTTCGAGCCGGTGAACATCTCCACCGCCGACTTGTATTTGCCCACCCGGGTCGTCTGCACGCCGATGCCGTACTTTTTAAAGGCGTCACCGAAGTAGATCATCTCGCTGGCCAGACCGTTGAGGCTGAGCAGGCCGAAGGGGTGCAGGATGACCTCGTCCGCCACCGACATCAGGTAATAGTCGCGCATGGTCGGATCGACCGCGTAGGCGTAAACAGGTTTGCCCGAGGCTTTGAAAGTTTCGACTGCCTCGCGCACTTCCCGTAGCGCGGCAATGCCGGAGCCGTAGTTCTCGGGGATGAGGCTGCCGTAGAGAAAAAGGGCCTCAATCCGCTCGTCGCGGGCGGCGCGCTCGATCCCGTCCACCACCTCCAGCAGCGACAGGCGCGGCACCTCCGGCCCGTAAACGGCCTGATCCACCACGTCGCCCAGATTCGTTTCGGGCGGGGAGTCGGAGATATTCATCCAAAGATCAACCACGAGCACCGCGCTGCCGGGCACCGAGGGGCGGGGCTTGTTCGCCGAAACCAGCGCGAACATAATCATGAGGAAAAATCCGCCCATGATGCACACGCCCAGGGCGATGGAGAGCGCGGTGAGGTTTGCCGCAACCATCTTCAGAAAGGCTTTCATGGCGGCTCATTATGCAAGCTCCCCCCTCCCCCACAAGCGCTAACCGGTGCGCAAACGCTCGGCGTTTGATCCGGTTGAGGTGGGGACCGACTGAGCCAGCCATCGCTACACCGTCAGAAAGGCTGCCCCCTACAACAGGAACCACTGGAGATGAGCGCCGACAGCTACCACGGAGACCAGAAGTGTGTCCGTACGGTGACAGAAACCGGACAATCCTTGCAAGTTGCGGATCGGGCATTGCCGAACCGGCAGGATATCTGCTTAGGTAGCCCCCGCATGAAGGATCCCCGACTAGAACCCAGCGAACTCACCACCAACCGCAAGGCCCTCCTCGTCAACCTGGACCAGAATGTTTACGGCACTTTCGCCGAAATCGGGGCCGGGCAGGAGGTGGCGCGCCACTTTTTCAAAGCTGGCGGTGCCGCCGGTACCATTGCCAAGAGCATGTCGGCCTACGACATGAAGTTCAGCGACGAAATCTACGGCAAGGCCAGCCGCTATGTCTCGCGGGACCGGCTGAGCCAGATGCTCGACCACGAGTACAGCCTGCTCATTAACCGGCTCAGCGAAAGCCGCGGCGACAACACCACCTTTTTCGTCTTCGCCAACACCGTCGCCGCCGCCAGCTACAACAACAACAAGAACTGCCACGGCTGGATGGGCATGCGCTACCAGATTTCCCCCAACAGCCCGCCCAGCGACATCATCATCCACGTGCGCATGTGGGACAAGACCGGCTCCGCCCAACAGGAGGCCCTCGGTATCGCCGGGGTCAACTTTATCTGGGCCGCACTCGTCTATTACAAGGAGATGGGCGAGTTCATCCCCTCCCTCATCGACAACCTCGGCAACGAACGGCTGGAAGTGGACATGCTGGAGTTCCACGGGCCGGACTTCGAGCAGGTGGAGAACCGCGTCGTCTCCCTCCAACTCGTCGAGCACGGCTTGACCAACGCCGTCATGTTCGGCTCCGATGGCTCCGTCCTCCAGCCCTCCGAGTTCCTTTATAAAAAATCACTCCTGGTCGAACGCGGCTCCTTCCGCCCGATCACCCATGTCAACACGGACATGCTCAAGTGCGCCGGGGCGCAGTTCATGCAGGAGGACTCCGTCCAGGGCGAGCCCGTCGTCGCCCTGCTCGAAATCACCATGAAAAACCTCCTGGCCGGGGGCACCGACATCGACTACGAGGACTTCCTCGCCCGTGCCGACGCCATCAACTGCCTCGGCTACCATGTATTGGTTTCCAACTACATGGAGTACTACCGGCTCAGCGCCTACTTCCGGCGCTACACCCAGAAGATGATCGGCATCGTACTGGGTATCAATCACCTGCAGGAAATTTTCAACGAGGAGTACTACGAAGACCTCGACGGAGGCATCCTCGAATCCTTTGGCCGCCTCTTCAAGGCCAACGTCAAGCTCTACGTCTATCCGATGAAGGGCAACAGCTACAACAGCTACATCAGCGGCTCCGAAGCCAAGGAAAAGCTCCTCGACAGCGGGGCCAACGGCTTTGCCGACGAGATGCTCATCACCGCCGACAACCTCAAGGTCAAAAGCAAGCTGCGGCACCTGTATTCGTACCTGATCGAAAACCACTTCATCGAGCCGGTCATCGGCGCCGCCCCCGGCCACCTCGACATTTTCTCCCGCAACGTCCTGCGCCAGATCACGGAAAAGAACCCCGCGTGGGAAAAATCAGTTCCGCCCCGCGTGGCCGAACTGATCAAGTCCCGCGGCCTCTGGGGCTACGGCCAGTGCGACCTCCCCGAAAAAGAGACCGGGAAGTAAGTTTCCCCGCCGGGCGGCTTGCCGCCAAACGCGTTGCTTGTCGGGCCACGCCAGGAAACACATAGCGCGGTCTGGAAAAGTCCGTCCCCCCTCCCACGCCCCGAAACTGTCACCCGTGCGCTGAGGATTGCGCTTGCCATGCGGCGGCGCGGGATGCACTCCTTTGGGCCATGAGCAAAGTCATCATTGTCGGAGCCGGCGGGGTGGGCAAAGTGGTCGCGCACAAGTGCGCCCAGGCCGAAGACATTTTTACGGACATCCTCCTGGCCTCGCGCACGGTGGAAAAGTGTGAACGCATCGCCGAGGAGATCGCCCACATGCGCGGGCGCGTCCTGCGCACCTGCGCTCTCGACGCCGACAATGTCAGCGCGGTCACCCGCCTGCTCGAAACCGAAAAGCCCGACCTGCTCATCAACGTCGCCCTGCCCTATCAGGATCTCCCCCTGATGGACGCCTGCCTCGCCGCCGGGGTGGACTACATGGACACCGCCAACTACGAGCCGCTGGACAACCCCAAGTTCGAGTACAAATACCAGTGGGCCTACCGCGAACGCTTCAAGGAAGCCAATGTCATGGCGCTGCTCGGCTCGGGCTTCGACCCCGGCGTGACGAACGTCTTCTGCGCCTACGCCCAGAAGCACCTCTTCGACGAAATCCACACCGTGGACATTGTCGATGTCAACGCCGGCAACCACGGCCTGCCCTTTGCCACGAACTTTAACCCCGAGATCAACATCCGCGAGATCACCCAGGAGGGCCGCTACTGGGAAGAGGGCGAGTACAAGGCCGTCTCGCCCATGTCCGTCAAGTGCGACTACCACTTCCCCGCCGGGATCGGCAGCCAGCCCCTTTACCTCCTCTACCACGAGGAGCTGGAGTCCCTCGCGCTCAACCTCAAGGGCCTCAAGCGCATCCGCTTCTGGATGGGCTTTTCGGAAAATTACCTCAACCACCTCAAGGTGCTTGAAAATGTCGGCATGACCTCGCACGAGCCGGTCGTCTTCGAGGGCAAAAAGATTTCGCCGGTCGCCTTTCTGCGCTCCGTCCTGCCCGACCCGGCCAGCCTGGCCGAACGCTACACGGGCAAGATCTGCATCGGCTGCGACATCACCGGCGTCAAGAACGGCCAGACCAAGCGCTACTTTGTCCACAGCATCCTCGACCACGTCGAGACCTACACCGACACCCGCAGCCAGGCCATCAGCTACTCCACCGGCGTGCCCGCCGTCACCGGCGCGGCCATGGTCGTGACCGGCAAGTGGCGCAAGGACGGCGTGTACAACATGGAGGAATGCGACCCCGATCCCTTCCTCGAACTGATGCCCAAGCTCGGCATCCCCTGGGACGTGACCGAACTCGACCCCGCCGGAGCCATCAAGTAGGAACCTTGGGGACTCTAAATTAATGTGGCCACAAAGGGCACAAAGAAGACACGAAGGGCGCAAAGCGTTTCCGCGCCTGAGGCCTGTGTGGCTTTGAGACTTTGTGGTTAACATATCGCTTCTAGCTGAGTTCATGCGCCACTTCACCCATTTCGATCCGTCCCGCGTACCCTCCCCCAGCTACGTGGTGGACCTGCGCGCGCTGGAGAAGAACTGCCAGCTCCTCGGCGAGGTCCAGCGACGCACCGGCTGCAAGATCCTGCTCGCGCTTAAGGGCTACGCCGCCTTTTCCACCTTTGATGTGATCCGCCCGTACCTGGCCGGGATCACCGCCAGCGGGCTGCACGAGGCCCTGCTGGGGCAGGAGTTCTTCGGCGGAGAGATCCACGCCTACTCCCCCGCCTTCAAGGAGGCCGAAGTCGAGCACCTGGCCCGCTTCGCGCACTCGCTTTCGTTCAACTCGCTCGGCCAGTGGCGGCGGATGCGCCCGCTCATCGAGGCGGCGAAAAACCCGCCCAGTTGCGGGCTGCGCGTCAACCCCGAGTACGCCGAGGTCGAAGTGGAGATTTACAACCCCTGCGCGCAGGGGTCGCGGCTGGGGATCACCGCCGCCGCCCTCGAAGGCGAAGACCTCACCGGGCTGGAGGGGCTGCACTTCCACACCATGTGCGAGCAGAACGCCGACGTCCTCGCCCGCACACTTCCGCACTTCGAGGAAAAGTTCGGCCACCTCATTCCCCGGATGAAGTGGGTCAACTTCGGCGGCGGACACCACATCACGCGGGCCGACTACGACGTGGACCTGCTCTGCCGGCTCGTATCAGATTTCCATGACAAGTACGGCGTCCAGGTCTATCTGGAGCCGGGCGAAGCCATCGCGCTGGGCACGGGCGTGCTCGTCGCCACCGTGGTCGACATCGTGGACAACGCCGGGCCGGTCGCCATCCTCGACACCTCCGCCACCTGCCACATGCCCGACACGCTGGAGATGCCCTACCGCGCCGAGATCGTCGGGGCCGGGCTCCCCGGCGAGCATCCGCACACCTACCGCCTCGGTGGCCCCAGTTGCCTGGCCGGGGACATCATTGGCAGCTACTCCTTTGCCGAGCCGCTCCAGCCCGGCCAGCGCCTCGTCTTCCTCGACATGGCGCACTACACGATGGTCAAGAACACGACCTTCAACGGCGTCCCTCTGCCCGCCATCTGCACCTGGTCCCCCGACAGCGACAAGATCACTGTGGCCAAAACCTTCGGCTACGCCGACTACCGCAACCGCCTCTCCTAAGCGGGTTGCACCCGCTGGCAATGAGGGGGCGTTGCCCCCTACGGAGCCAGAAAGGCTCCTACCCCAGTGCGTGTCCGCACAGGACATTGAGGGGCTCTGCCCCTACGCCGCCAGAAAGGCGGCTATCCCAAGACTGGCAGTCTGTACAAGCCTCTCCTCTTAAAACGATATCCCTATCGTTAAGCCGTGGCTTAAGCACACTGGCCTCGGGTCTTTCCGGACAGGCCTAGAGGGCGGTGGTGTCTATTCTTCGACCACGGTACGCGCGCGCTGGTTGCTGGGGCGGTAATTGGGGGACCAGACCCGGTAGCCGGGGATGGTAATCGTACCGCCCTCCTTGAAAATCGCTTCCTGCAGCTCGATTTCGCGTTCGATGATGGCGGCGCGCTTTTTGTCGATCTGCTCGGTCTGGATGCTGAGCTGGGCAAGTTCCTGCTTGCGGCGTTCGATGTCCGCGAGAATGGCCCGCTGCTCATCAGTGAGGCTGGCACCGACGGCGGCCTGGCGCGCGGCGATCTCGGCCTGCTGCTTGCGGGTCGCCTCCAGTTGGGCCTGAATCTGCTGCATCTTGCCCGCGATGTCAGAAGCTTCCCGTTCGGCGGCTTCTCGGGCGAGGGCTTCCTGCCGGAGCTTTTCGTTGAGCGCCTTCAGCCGGGCCTGACGGGCGGCCTCCTCCTGCTCGGCCTTGAGAGCGGCCATGCGCTCGGCCTCAGCCAGCGCCTTGGCCGCGGCGGCGGCCTCCCGCTTCGCATAGGCTTGATGGCTGGCCTCCAAATCGGCCAGTTCCTGCTGTTGGGCAAGGACTTCCTGCCGGGCGGCGTGGTTGACATTAATCAGTACGACGACGCCGATGAGCGCCGCCACCAGGGCGAGCGAAAGGATAATAACGGCTTGTTTCATGGGTTTGCAGGCGGGGGAATTGCAGTCAGGTTATGCAATAAGTCAGCAAACACACAGGAATGTTTCCTGAGGGGCACAAACAGCCTGAAGCATACCCCCCGGCCAAGGCGAGGCCAATCGCGGCCCCGTCTCCACCGCTAGCTGGTTGCCGACACCCGCCGCCAGCGATGCCAGAGCAGTCCCAAACCGATCAGCACGAGCCCCGAACTCCAGGCGCGCCAATCCACCCAGAAGGCCAGAAACACACAACTGGCCAGTCCCGCATAACCAATCAGGCGCGGGTAAAGCGTTTGCTCCGGCCTGAGCCGGAGAGCGGCCAGGTTACAGATCGAGTAGTACACCAGCACCGTGAACGTGCTGAAGGACCAGGCCAGCTTGATGTCGCCCAGGCCGACCAACATACAGATCAGCACCGCCACGCCTACCACCGCAGCGGCAGGCTGCCCGGCGGCTCCGACTCGTCCGAACCGCCCCGGCATATCGCCCCGCAGGCCCATGGCGTAGAGAATCCGCGAGAGCCCGAGCACGAGGTTCAGCAGCACACCCAGCAGGGCCGTCACCTCGCCCACCCGCCACAGAGCCGGATAGGGCGCACCCCGAAGCTGCGCCCAGGCCACCCCGAGGTAGAGCAACGCCGAGGCCCCAAGCGTGAGAAACATTGCCAACGGGATGTTTTTGCGCGGGTCGCGGATCTCGCCCCCCATCGTGGCAATACGTCCGTAGCCGGTGTAACCGACAAAAATCAAAGCACAGACTTCGAAAAAGCTAAAAACATCGCCACCCGCCGGGGTCGTCCCGGGCGCCGCCATCCGCACCCCGCCCAAGACAAAAGCCAGCAGCGCGAGCAGGGTGAGCGACACGATCACGAGGTTGACGAGGCTCGTCCGGCGCAGCCCCCCGAGGATGACAGCCGTCATAAGCACAATCACCCCCAGCGCCACGGGGATTTGCCAGGGCACGTCGGCGAAACGCCGGGCAATCGCCAGCGCGGCAGTCGCCGCCGAGGCGCTCTTGGCCAGCAGAAACATCCACCCGGCCGTAAATCCGAGCGCGGGCGTGAGCAGGCGGTAGCCGTACTCGTAGGTGCCGCCAGCCACCGGGTAGTTCGCGGCGAGCTGGGCGCTGTTGAGTCCGTTACAGGTTGCCACGAGGGCGGCCACGAGGATGGCCGCGAGAACGTAGAGGCCGGTCATTTCCACTCCCAGGGCAATAACGACAAAAACCCCTGTCCCGAGGATCGACCCCAGACCGATCAGAACGGCCCCGGCCACGCCCAGTTCGCGTTTCAACTCACTGCTTGCCATCTTTCGCACAGTGCTCGCCCCCGGTCCCGAGTCAACCCGTTCGGCGCATAGGGAGGCTGTTGTTACCGAACCGTAACACTTCCTTCTCCCCCGGGGTAAAAAAAACGGCCCCCTGACGGGAGCCGTGAAGAAAACTGAAAGCTTTTGAAAAAGCCGAAGCCGAGCTGGGCGCGGAGCTTAGTAGCTCTTGCCGATGACGCGTTCCTTACCGGCAAGGGTGCCGTTGTCCTTGCCGTTGGAGTGGAAGACGCCGAAGACCACGCCGCGGTAGTTGTTTTCGGTGACCAGTTCGGGGTCTTCGCCGCGGTTGTTGATGCCGCGGGCGATCCAGCCGTTTTCGGTCTTGCGAACGAGCTGGTGGCCGACGAGATCGCCGTTGCGGTCGCGGTACACGACCATCATTCCGGCGCTCAGGCTGCTGAAGGAGGCGCGGTCGATCATCAGGATGCTCTTGCTGTCGTAGTAGGGGAGCATGGACTTGCCGTCGGCGGGGATGGCGGTCCAGTTGTCATTCATGGCGGCGACGGCCAAGGCGTCGGAGTAGGCCTGGGAGGGGGCGACGCTGGAGGCGAGCTTTACATCGGCGCGGACGGAGTTGGCGGCGAAGGCGATCAGGGCCACCAGAGCGAAGAAAATCGAAGTTGTTACAGGTGCTTTCGTTTTCATGCCTGCATCATCCCATATTTTCGCGTTTTCCGGCATTAGTCCTCCGACTGATCCTCTTTCGGGGCACACGGCAATCATACGCCATAAACGCTGTATCGGTGATCGGGTTGGCGCTGTATCCGCCCTAAGGTCTTCACTGTATTAAGGACTTTTCTTGCCAACCGACGGAAATCCCCGTAAATGCCTCTCATGCGTTACGGGCTCAGTATTTGTGCGGTTTGCGCGTTAACACTGACCGGCTGTGTGACGGACTCGGGCGGCCAGGCAAACCAGGCTCCAAGCTCCACCGTCAGCCCCAGCAGTGCCCGTTCCGCCGCCTACAAGGTGGAGCGTCTGGGCAACGGACGGATGGCCGCGCAGGGCTCCGGCATGTCGATGGCCCCCCTCTACGGTGACAACACCGTGGTCGTCTTCGATCCGATTGCCTTCGACGACCTCCAACCGGGCATGGTCGTGCTCTACGAGGCCAGTGACGGACGCCTGCTCTGCCACGCGCTTTCGCGCAAAATCGGGCAGACCTGGGAAGTCGAGGGTATCAACAACCCCGACATCGACCCGGAGCGCGTCCACGCCGATAATCTCAAGGGCGTCGTGTACGCGACCTTCCACAGTTGGGAAGCCGCCTCGACCGTCAACAGCCGTTAAACGCGCCGGAAAAGTTCCAAATCCGCTTGCCTTCGGGCGGATGGCGGCATGACCTGTCCTTTTTCTCTCACGTGATTGCCTACGCCGAATTCTCCACCCTCATGCTCGTCCTGCTGCTGGTCGTCGGTCTGGCAGCCCTGTGCTTCGGAGGCGACTGGCTCGCCCGTGGCGCGGCCTCGCTGGCCCTGCTGTGGAAGATCAACCCGGTCGTGGTCGGGCTCACCATCGTGGCCATCGCCACCTCCATGCCCGAGCTGATTACCGCCCTGATGGCGACCAGGCAGGGCAGCGACAGCCTCGCCCTGGGCAATATCATCGGGAGCAACCTGGGTAACATCGGTCTGATTCTCGGCATCGCCGCGATCATCGCCCCGGTCAAGATCCAGTGGCGGCTGATCCGGCAGGAAGTACCCATCCTCTTTGTCGCCACCCTGCTGTTTACCCTGCTATGCCTGACCGGTTATTTGTTCAACGGACGGCTGGGACGGATCGAAGGGGCGGTGTTGCTGGTCGGTGCGGTCGCCTATCTCGTCTTTCTGGTCATTCAAGCCCGGAAGGCCCGCGACGACATCCAGAAGGAGTTTGAGGAGGAAACCGGCGAACCGGTCAAGAGCATCTGGGGCTGCCTGGGCTTCATCGTGCTGGGCGGGTTCGCCCTGTGGCTCGGGGCGGAACTGCTGATCGGCAGCAGTGTGGAGCTGGCTGTGCGCATGCACATCAGCGAGGCCCTCATTGGCCTGACCGTGGTGGCCATCGGCACCAGCCTGCCCGAACTGGCGGCCTCCGTCGCCGCTGCCCTTCGCGGCCAGAGCGACATCGTGACCGGAAACATCGTCGGCTCGAATATTTTCAACATGCTCCTGGTCGGTGGCGGCGTTTCCACCCTCTTCCCGATTCGGATTGACGGGCAGCTCTTCCTGCTCGAATACCCGGCCATGATCCTCATCACCGTGCTGCTGTGGCTGGCGTTCTACACCGGACGCACCGTCACCCGCCGCGAGGGCGTGTGCTTCGTGCTGCTCTACGTCATCATCCTGACCGTCTCGGGCATGACCCAGTAATACCCCTGCCGCCTGCTCCCCCCTGCTGAGCGACCGCCACAGGCCTGGCGAAATGGCGAAAACCGCTCCGTTGAGCCAATCCCTGCGGGGAAAGGCAACCATCGATATTTATTGGTCAGGATTGCAGCCCGGCGTTGACCCCCGGCTGATCTGCGGGCACATTGCCGCCCATGGCCGAGGATACACGCAAACAAGTACTGGTTTTCAGGCACGGACAAACCGAGTGGAGCCTCAATGGCAAACACACCTCGATCAGCGACATCGAGTTGACCGACGAAGGGCATCGGGGCGCTGTCGCCCTGCGCCCGCTGGTGCAGCAGTGGAAGTTCTCGCTCGTGCTCTCCAGCCCGCTCAAGCGCGCCCGCGAGACCTGCGAACTGGCCGGGTTGGGCGACCTGATGGAGATCGACCCCGATCTGATGGAGTGGAACTACGGCCAGTACGAGGGCCTCACCACAGAAGAAATCCGCCGTAAAGTTCCCGGCTGGGGCATTTTCACCCATCCGGTGCCCGGCGGGGAGACCCCCGGCGAAGTCGCCGCCCGCTGCGACCGCGTTATCAACCGCATCCTCGATGCCGCCGGCGACGTGGCCATTTTCGCGCACGGACACTACCTGCGGGTCTTCGCCGCCCGCTGGCTCAAGCTTGCCCCGGAGCAGGGGCAACACTTCGTCCTCGACACCAGCTCGCTCAACCGCCTCGGCTATGAACACGAGACCCGCGCCATCCTTACTTGGAACGCCACCATCGGCGGCTAGGGCGTTCAAAAAATACTGTAGCCACAGTATTTGAATGGCTAAATGGCTAGTGTCCCGTTAGCTTAGTTCCTGATAAAAATATTTTCACCGCAGAGGCGCAAAGACGCAGAGCGACCTCTGTATCCACGAAGTTTTTTGTGCTTCTTGTGCCTTTTTGTGGCCATTAACATTTGTTAAGAACTTAGCTAACACGACACTAGAGCGTTTTAAAAAATACTGTAGCCACAATAATTGAATGGTTAAATTGTTAATTGTTGGATGCGAAACGTAGAAAACAACAATTAGCCATTTAACTATTTAACCATTCCTCCTAATACGCGTACTCGACCGTTTCTCCCGAATCGGTGATGACTTCGAGGGTGCCGCCATCAGCTTCGATGACGAGATCCTCGTAGCTTTCGCCGTTCACCGGTTCGAGGGGCATAACGTACTGCTTCTCAACGAGCGTCGGATAGGCGACTTCGGTTGCCCCCTCTTCGAGCAGGTAGAGCTGCCCGGCCGCCCCCACCTGGCGCAGGTTGTTGGTGATGGTCTTTTCGCGGCTGGTTTCACGGACCTTGTTGAAGGCCGGGATGGCCATCGCCGCGAATACCCCGGTGCTGGCCATCAGGGTGCTGCTGTCGCCAAAGCCCGCGCTGACCGTCGGCCAACGCGCGTCGCTGAAGATCGAATCGGGCCGAATCACAGTGACGGCGGCTGCTCCGGCTTCGGCCTTGTCGAGACTCAGCACCGGGAAGACAAACTCGTACAGGCCGAGCACCCCCGCAGCCTGCGGGAACTGCTCTACGATGTTGTCGCGCAGGGCGATGAAGGTCTGGAAAGCTTCCTGGGAAACAAAAGTCAGGCCGTTGCCCTCAGTGGGGAGACCCTTGACCGCCGCCTGATAGGCAGGCGTGTCCGCGAGACGGGCTTTGCCGCTCCGGCATTCGTCAAAGAAGGCCCGGCTGCTGGCTATGGTCAGGTCGCCCGTGGCGGTATCGAGGATGACGACCACGGTCGGCAGCGGCAGGCCGGTGGGAGCGGAGGCTTCGTCCTGGTAAATCACCAGGTCACCCTCCTCGGTTCGGGTCATCGTGCCCTCACTGACATTCATCTCGATCGGGATAACACCTTCGGATACGAGCCAGCTCATACCCTTTAGCTGCACAAAAAACTCCGTCTGCGGCACAGAGATCGACTCCTCCGCCATCGGGAGCGCCATTTCACTCATCTCGCCGAAACGGACCACCGTAGTCACAACCGTGTCGGACTTATCGAGGGCATCGCCGATGGTCAGCGTGCTCGCCGGGCTGACGGGCTTGCCGAGGATGCTGGCGGCGGCCTGATCGCCATTGCCGGGCATGAAAGCCTCCGCTCCGTCACGGACGACCTGCGCGATGACGCGGCCCCGGATGTCCTGAGTCACAAAAATGTCCGCGTCTGCCGGAGCCAGCGCGAGGGCGTCAAAGGCATGCGGTTGTTCCCCGAAAAGAGCGAACAGGCCCTTGGCCCCACCGGGGAGGTAAACGACACTCTTGTTGCGGAACGTCGTCCCTTCAGAGTAGGAACTGGCCCCGATGGCGGAAAGTTCGGAAATCCCAAGGATTTCGACCGCCTGGTCGTAAGGGAACATCGCGGCCATCATCATGCCCATGTCCGTCGGGGAATGCGCGGCCATCCCGCCCATGAACGCGTTGAGCTGGCCCCCCAGTTCCTGGAAAGCCGTTCCGAAGTCCTTGAAATAGAAGAAATTGCCTCCCAAATCGAGATCCTTCCCGACCGCCTCGAACGCAGGCGAACGGCTTTCCTTCGGTACCAGCGGAAAGGAGTCGGTATCCGCTTTCTCCGGCTCCTCCTTTGGAGCACAGGCGGACAGGGAGAGGAGAACAGCAAGCAGGCTCAGGCCAGAGAGGACGGTTTTCATGGGAACGATGATGACATCGGGATACGGTCCGGGCAAGCCTTACGCGCCGGAAACCGGTTAATTGGTCATTTTCCAGCGGTCATTTATCATTGGGCATTGGAGGGGGGAGCGCGACAGCCGGGGGCGGAGGCGGCGGCTGCTGACAAGCGCTAAAAACGTCCCGCCTCCACGGTGATTACGAAGGGGTCGGGCACAAAAAAGGCGGGCCCGTCAAATCAGGCCCGCCAGGGAAAGTTTGTTGATGTTCGTCCGAAATCAGTCGATCTGGATAACTTCGGCCTCTTCGACGATGACCTGATCACCCGAGGGCTGGATCACATCCACGCTGCGCTCCTGAATGTAGACCCCCACCACGTTGACCGGGATACGGACCTCGGAAAAACCGGGAGCAGAAACGAAAAGGCTGCCAGAACCGGGCATTCCGCCCTCGATCGGGACACTCACGGACATGGCACCGGCGGGGATCGCCACCTCGGGCATAACCACGCTCTGCGGGATGTCGGTCGTCACATCAATGGGCAGGCCGCCCTGCGGGGCCGCGAAGTCGATCTTGACCACGAGCACTTCACGCTGCCCGGAGGAGAGCGAAAGGCTGCTATGGCTGACGCTCAGCTTGGCCGGGTCCACCTGGAAGTTGCCCACAGAGAGCAGCCCCGAACCGGTGGAGATCTCCACGCGGTAGGTGTCACCCGCCGGAAGCGGCGGCACCACGAAACTGAGCGAAGTCGGCGAGTAGTAGGTGGTTTCGGCTTCAAAGCCCCCGATCACGACCTTGTCGGACTTGCTGAAGCCGCGGCCGACGACCGGGATGCTTGAGCCGACCGGCCCGCGATAGGCCTCCAGGGTGATGACGTAGCGGTTGGTCAGGGCGAGGGTGTACACCTTGCCGCTCTGGGCCTGCTTGTCCTTGAGGTCGCCCTTGAAGTCGGTCTGGTAGTCCAGGATGAAGTAGTAGCGGGCAGCGTTGCGGCCCTCGGGCATGGCGAAGTTGTATTTGTAAATGTCCTTGCCGATGTCGCTCTGCTGCATCGGGCGGGCTTCGCCATCAATGACGACATAGGGCTTGAAGCTGCCCTTGACCAGCGAGTTGTCCATATTGTCCACGGACATGCTGATCTCATAGATCCCCGAGGGGTTCTGCGGGACCGGGTTGCTGGTCAGATTCGTGATGGACGGGCCGCAGCCGGCGAGGAGCGCCGCCAGCCCAAGCAACGGGAGGAAAAAAAACTTTGCCTTGCTCATGGGTTCAGGAAGCGCATAGCCAATAGACCTTTTTGTGAGCCTGCAAGCAAAACCCTCGGAACGCCGCCCCCTCGGCCTGTACGTCCACGTGCCTTTCTGCGCGCGGGCCTGCGACTTCTGCGCCTTTTACCAGGAGGCCCCGCGCCGGGGCGACATCGACCGCTACCTCGCCGGCATCGACCGCGAAGCCGCTTCCGCCCTGACCGGACAACCGGTGGAGACGATCTTCTGGGGCGGTGGAACCCCCGGCCTGCTCCCGGCCCGCGACCTGCGCCGCCTGGGGGAAACACTTCTCAAGCACCTGCCAGAGCCCCCACGCGAATGGTCGGTCGAGCTGGCCCCCTCCGCCGTCAAGCCCGACAAGGCCGCCGCCCTGCGCGAACTCGGGGTCAACCGCGTCTCCATGGGCGTGCAGAGTTTTGACGACGAGTTGCTGGACAAACTGGGCCGCCAACACCACGCCAATCAGATTTACCAGGCCTGGGAAACGCTCCGCGCCGCCGGGTTCGATAATATCAACCTCGACCTGATGTTCGCCCTGCCCGGCCAGAGCCGCGAGCAGTGGCTGGCCGCCCTGCGCGAAGCCATCCGCCTCGGCCCCGAGCACATCTCGACCTATTGCCTCACCTTCGAGGAGGACACCGCGCTGTGGGTCAAGCTCAGCCAGGGAAAAATCCGCCGCGACATCCCCCAGGAGGCGGATTTCTACACCCTGAGCTGGGAAACGCTGGCCGAAGCCGGGTACGCCCAGTACGAGGTTTCCAACTTCGCCCGCCCCGGCCACGAATGTATCCACAATATCAATACGTGGCGAATGACGGAGTGGCTCGGGCTCGGCCCCTCCGCCGCCTCGCAGTACGGAGGCTGCCGCTACGCCAACGTGGCCGACCTCGACAAATGGCTGGCGGGCGTGGACGCCGGTCAGCCCGCCCGGGTGGACGAAGTGGATCTGACCCCGGCCATCCTTGCCACCGACACGCTCATCTTCGGCCTGCGCATGAACGCCGGGGTGGACCTCGCCCGGCTCGAACGTGACTGGCCCGGCCTTGACCTCTCCCCCGTCCGCCCCTGGGCTCGCGAACTGGCCGACGAGGGCCTGGCACTGCTTGAAGGCGACACCCTGCTCCTCACCCCCGCAGGCCGCCTTCTGGCCGACCGCGTCGGGGCCTCGGCACTCGAACTGCTGGAAGGTTAGGGTCTGGAATGCGGGCGATTTTTCCCAATGGAGGTTGAGCTGGGCCTGTGATTGTGAAAGGGTCAGGCCCTTCCGGCGGAAACGAGAAACCGATGAAAACCGACTTTGCACGCGCCTGCGAAAAACTAATGGGCATGGACGAGCGCACATGGGAACGCCACGCCAACCCGTGGAGCGTGTACTCGCGCTTCACGGTGATGCCCCTGCTCACGTTGGCAATCGTATCGCGAGTCTGGATCGGGGGCTGGGCCTGGTTGGCCACGGCGGTGGTCCTCCTGTGGATCTGGCTGAATCCACGCCTTTTCCCCGCCTGCAGCCGTAAGAGCGGCTGGGCGGTCGAGGTGACACGGGGTGAGCGCCTTTATCTGGCGCGACAACGGCAGCCCATCCCACCCCATCACGCGCAGGCGGCCCGGTTGCTCCAGATGCTTTCGGTCGCGGGCCTGCCCATTTGGGTTTACGGCCTGTACACGCTAAACACATGGGCGCTCGTGCTCGGGAATGTCTGCATCATCGCATTCAAGGCATGGTTTGCGGACCGCATGGTCTGGCTCCACCGCGACATGCAGATGGGCGGGTAATATCGCTCCCGGCTTTTGGTCAAAATGTTCGACCCGCCTGTCAACACACGCGGCGAACCGCCGGGCCCTCTGGCGAAAAATAATCATCGCTAAGCCCGGTCCCGGCTTTGTAGGTAAACGCTGGCGGCTCGACCGCATTCTTCCCCACGGAGGATGTTTGCCTTTCCCTGAAAACAATTTCCCAGACTCGGACGATGCTCACTTCCTGGCTAAAGCGTTACCAAATCGACGGCTTCCTGCTGGTACTGATCGGCACGGTGGTGCTGGCCAGCGTCTTGCCCGCCCGGGGCGTGGGCGACACGATTTTCCGGCACCTGACCACGGCGGCCATTGCCCTGCTTTTTTTCATGCACGGGGCCAAGCTCTCCCGCAAGGCGCTGCTGGGCGGCATCGGGCACTGGCGGCTGCATGTCACCATCCTGTACTCGACTTTCGTGCTCTTTCCGCTGCTGGGAATGGCCGCCAAGGGACTGGTGCCGACCGCAATCCCGCAGGACATTTACCTCGGTTTCCTTTACCTGTGCGCCCTGCCCGCCACCGTCCAGTCGGCCATCGCCTTTACCTCCATCGCGCGCGGGAACATCCCGGCGGCGGTTTGCGCCGCCTCGGCCTCCAGCATCCTGGGGGTGTTTGTCTCGCCCATCCTCGTCGGCCTGCTGATGGAGACGCAGGGCGACGGCGGCTCGATGGACACCCTCGGGGCAATCCGCTCGATCTGCCTCCAACTCATGCTGCCCTTCGTGGTCGGGCACCTGTGCCGACCGTTGATCAAGGACTTTATCCACAAGTACAAAAAGTACATCAACGTGACTGACCGCACCTCCATCGTGCTGGTCGTCTATACGGCCTTCAGCGAAGCCGTCGTCGGGGGTATCTGGAAGCAGATCGACCTCTACGGCATCGGGGTGATCGTGGTCGTCTCCTGCGTGTTGCTGGCCATCGTGCTGACGATCAACGTCTATGCAGCCCGCTGGCTCGGGTTCTCTAAAGAGGACGAAATCACCATCGTCTTCTGCGGCTCCAAAAAGAGCCTGGCTAACGGCGTGCCTATGGCCAACGTGCTCTTCCCCGCCACCACGGTGGGGCTGATGGTCCTGCCGCTGATGATCTTCCACCAGATCCAGCTCATGGTCTGCGCCGTCATGGCGGCCCGCTACGCCAAGTCCCCCAACCGCCCGCCCGAACCACTGACCGAGCTGAAGCCGGAATAAGGCCCTAAATAGCTTTGAGGATTAATGCGAGAGGGTGTTTTTTGAAAAAAAAACACCCTCTCGCGCTCTCCCCAAAAAACTTTTGAGAGGGAACTTCGTTCCTTGTGAAAGAGCGGTCAGGAGGAGATCCCTCAGCCAGCGGTGCCGTCCTTGCGCTGGTGGAGCCCGACCTGGTTGCCGTCGGGGTCGAGGAAGCCCGCCATGAAGCAGACCGGCGTCTCCATCGGGCCGTAAAGGATGCTCACCCCCTTGGCCTTGAGTTCCTCCACTGCGGCAGGCACATCGTCCACCGCCAGGTAAACCATCCCGCCCGGCTTGGGATCGCGGTTTTCGAGAAGCTTGGGTGGGTAGAGCGAGAGCGTAACGCTGCCGATTTCAAACTCGGCCCATTGAAACTCCTCCCCCATCTCGACCATGCCCGGCGTCAAACCGACCACATCGCGATAAAACTCAACGCTACGGGCCACATCGGAAACCTCGTAACAGACAAAATCGACGGCGATGACTTTCATTTTAAAAATGTGAACATTTTTTCACCATAATTCAAGCCAAAAAGATCGGTAATCTGACACCAGGTCCATCATTCTTTTCTGGCAATGCGGAATCACTCTTCACCGGCCTTGCAGGCGAGACTTCCCCGGCTCGTCGGCCGGTTCGAACCAGGCGGCGTTCCGGCATGGGCCCGGCAGTTGCCAGACTTCGCGCTTGCGGGTGTCAGCCACGCACAGGCAGTGGTCGTGGCGGTAGAGCGGCGCATCCGGTTCGCTCCCGGCGGAGCGCTTGACCCGGCGCGTCAGGCACACCGCCAGGTAGCGCCCGTCGCGGGTCGCCACCGGCGGGCGGGCATAGCGAATGTCCGGATGAGCGTTGGCGGCGAGCGCCAGCACGCGCTCGGCCCGGCCCTCGGCGAGCGAGTAGTGAAAAAGATCCCCGCTGCTCTCACTGAACCAGAAACCCTCGCCACTGGCATCCCAGAGCGGGTGGTGGCCCCGCGGATGAAGCGGCACAAGACGGTCGGCGGCCAGATCCCAGAGGACAATACCCGAGCCTCCGAGCAGAATTTTGTCACCACTTGGGTGATAACACCCGCCGCGTCCCTCCGGCAGCCCTGAGCCGGCAAGTTTTCGCAACCGCTTGCCCGAATATTCGACCACCTGATACCCCTCAACCCCGTAAAATAGCACCTCCTTGCGCGTCGGGTGAATGTCGAGCGGGAGAAAAGCGTCACGCGGCAGTGACACAAGGAGCGTCTTCATTTTCCCGAGGTCGAATATCCCAAGCTGATGCTGGATATTCACACCCTCGCCAGGCATGTCGGTGGCCACGAGGCCAAGGAGGGCGTCGTGCCGGGGCAGGTAGCGCAGCAGCCACAAAGTCCACTGGTTGAGCCCGAGCCGGAAGAGCCGACTGCCCGTTCCCTGCTCCAGATGCCAGGCGCGAAGTTCGCTGAAATCCTTCTGCTGGCGGCCCTGCGGAGAGGCGTAGCCGTAGGCCATGCGCCGTACCGGATCGACCGCCACCGGACAATCCACCAGCCCGACCTCGCCCAGGTCCGCCGGTTCGGCGAAATCCGTCTCCGAACACAGCAGACGGGAGCCGGCCTGCCAGAGCAGTTTTGCCCCCACCGGGCGCGGCGACACGGCCTGCCACTCGGAACCAAGCAGCAGGGGTAACTTCGTCGCGGGCATGCTTCCACCGTGCAGAATGCCGGAGCCGAAGTCAAACCGTGACAGCGACTTGCCCACTTTCAGGCCCGGTTTTTAGACAAAAACGACACCTCACGGTCAACAAACAGTTTTCTCATTTGCCAGGATGTCGGGCATCGGGCAATGAAGCAGGATGCTGGAGCGAGTCTTCCACCTGAACCACAACGGCACAAACGTCCGGCGAGAGCTGATCGCGGGCCTGACCACTTTCGCCGCGATGGCCTACATCCTCGCGCTCAACCCCGCCATTCTGGTCAGTGGCGGAGCGACCGGCATGGAGCTCAAAGGGCTGATAACCGTCACCGCGCTGGCCGCCGCCGCCGGTTGCTTCCTCATGGCGGCCATGACCAACTACCCCATCGCACAGGCTCCCGGCATGGGGATCAACAGCTATTTCGCCTCCATCATCGTCGTCCACATGGGCATCCCCTGGGAGGGAGCACTGGCCATGGTTTTCTGGAACGGCGTGCTCTTCTTCGCGCTCTCCATCACCGGCCTGCGCACGCGGATCGTCCACGCCCTGCCCCGCCCCATTCACATCGGTATCCAGAGCGGAATCGGTTTTTTCATCGCCTTTATCGGCTTAAAGAACTCCGGACTGGTGGTGGGCTCGCCCATCACACTGGTGGCCGAGGGCGACCTGCTCTCGCCCGGTCCGCTGGTCGCGCTGGCCGGGCTGGCACTCATCGTCGTGCTGACCCGCTTCCGCGTTGCCGGGTCCATCATCCTCGTCGTCCTCCTGCTCACCGTGGCCGGGTTGTTCATCCCCACCGGGGAAAGCACGCTAACGGCCCAACCCACGGGCCTGTTTTCCATGCCTGCAGGCATCGGCCAGACCTTCCTCGCACTGGACTGGCTCTATCCTTTCCGCCACTTCGAGGCGGCGCTGCCGGTCATCTTCACGCTGTTGCTGCTGGACCTGTTCGACTCGATCGGAACCCTCGTCGGGCTGGCCCGGCAATCCGGCCTGATGGACAAAGACGGTCACATGCCCAAGCTCGGGCGCGCCCTCAGCGCGGACGCCGCCGCCACGGTGATCGGCGCGCTGCTGGGGACCTCCACCACCACGGCCTACCTGGAGTCGGCCACCGGCATGCAGGCCGGAGGGCGCACCGGGCTGACCGCTGTCGTGACCGGACTATGCTTTTTGGTAGCGTTGTTTTTCACGCCTGTCATCAGCATCATCCCAACGGCGGCGACCGCCCCGGCCCTGATCTTTGTCGGGCTGCTCATGGCCCGTTGCTTGAGCGACCTCGACCACGACAACATGCTCGAAACCGCCCCGGCGGTCTTCACCGCGCTGCTGATTCCCCTGTGCTACAGCATCACCGGCGGGATCGCCCTCGGGCTGCTCCTGTACTGCGCAGCCATGATCCTGAGCGGACGCGGGCGCAAGCTCTCCTGGCTGACCTACGCGCTGGCGGGCGTGTTTATCCTGTTCTTTGTCCTCGGACAAAAGGCATGAGCGCGACCTTTCGCTTCAACTAGCCTTACCTTTTCGGCATCCGTATATCACCAACAGCCGACACCTCAGAAACTGTCGGCGGGCGGGCTTCCCAGGTTGAACGCGGCGATGAGGGCGGCCTTACAGACCAGCGCCACCCGCCAAACCAGACGCGCAAGCACGCCGCGGGGCCGCCTCTCGTGGAGGCTCCGCTTGTGGGAAATAGCTCTGGTTGATCGTCGCATGGCCGTTCTGGTATGGGAAAAACGGGCCACAGAAGCGATTTCCGGGCCAGAAGCAACCGAAAAACGTAAAAAATCCGGCTAGAGCCTTGCCGACTGGCACCGAACCGGCTTAGTTCAGGCGACTTTCACGCCACCCCTTTTCTCCGCTGTCATGACAGAACCGATCCTGAGCTACTGCGGCGTCACCAAGCGCTACGAACGGGGCAAGCCCGTGCTCGAGAGCCTGGACCTGGACGTGCAGGAGGGAGATTTTGTGTCCATCATCGGCCCCAGCGGCTGCGGCAAGTCCACCCTGCTGCGCCTGACCGCCGGGCTCAGCCCTTTGTCAGAGGGGCAGATCGTCTTCCGCGACGGAGAACCGGCCCGGCGGAATCTGGGATTTATTTTTCAAGACGCGACGCTGCTGCCGTGGCTGGATGTCCGCCGCAACGTCGAGATGCCGCTCAAGCTGGCGAGCCGCCCCCGCGCCGAGCGAGAGGGAGCTGCTCGCGAGGTCCTTGGCCTGGTCGGGCTCCGGGCCGTCAGCGACCGCTTCCCGCGCCAGCTCTCCGGCGGGATGAAAATGCGCGTCTCGCTGGCCCGGGGATTGGTGCAAAAGCCCTCGCTCCTGCTGCTCGACGAGCCCTTCGGCGCGCTCGACGCCATCACCCGCAACCAGCTCAACGCCGAGCTGTTGGCCCTGCGCGGTCAGTCGCCTTTTACCGCGCTCTTCGTCACCCACTCAGTCAACGAGGCGGTCTTTCTCTCCAACCGCATCGTCGTGCTCTCCGCCAACCCCGGCCGCATCGCCCACACCGTCGAGGTGCCTTTCGCCTACCCGCGAGCGGCCTCCCTGCGCGAAGACCCGGCCTTTCACCGGCTGTGCGCCGAACTGATGCACGCGCTGGCCGAAGCCGCCCCCGCCCGATGAAACGCTCCCTGCACTGGATTCTGCCACTGGGCACCGGAATGGTCATTCTGGGGCTGTGGTGGGCCGTCACCACGATTTGGGCGGAGCAGTTGATCTACTTTCCCGGCCCCTGGGCAGTGGTCGAAGCGGTCTGGAGCGAGCGGGCCGAACTGCTGCCGGCCACCTGGAAAACACTCTGGATGGCGCTGGCGGGCTTCGCGGCGGCTACGGCGGGCGGGAGCATCCTGGCACTGGCGCTGGCCTCGACCCGGCCCGTACGCCAATCGCTCTACCCCTGGGTGCTGGCCCTGCAAATGGTGCCCGTTGTCATCATGATCCCGATTTTCCAGATCTGGTTCTCCTACGACTCGGTTAAAACCATCGTCAGCATGACGTTCATGATCAGCTTCTTCCCCATCGTGGCCAACACGACGATGGGCCTGGTCTCGACCGACCGACGCCTACGCGAGCTATTCCTGACCTGGCACGCCCGCCCCTGGCAGGAGTTCCTGTATCTGCGCATTCCCTTCGCGTTGCCCTACTTCCTGACCGGTCTGAAAATCGCCGCCGTGCTCGCGCCGGTCGGGGTCATCACCGGCGACATGCTGGCCGGGACCTCCGAGGGCACCAGCGGCCTCGGCTTTCTCCTCTATAAATACCGCTCGGAGTTCCGTCCCGACGCGGTCTTCGCGGTCGCCCTGCTCTCGGCGCTGCTGGGCTTTCTCTTCGCCGCCGCCATCCAGGCCCTGAGCTGGCTGCTCCTGCACCGCTGGCACGACTCGGCCACCGGGAAAGAATAAAGGGGGGAACGCGGCGCTGCCGCCCTGCCGTCAGCTAGAGCTCAATGTCGTCCCGGCGGTTAACGCCCTCCGAACGCGGCAGGCCGAGAACCTCGCGCCGCAGGCTGGCCCAACGCGCCTCCCCGGCCAAGGCCCCGTCCGCCAGCAAGTCCGCCAGCGGCGCGACGACAAAGGCCCGCTCCCGCCAACGCGGATGTGGCAGCACCAGCCCCGGCTCGTCGAGGCATTCGTCAGCGTAAAACAGCAGGTCGATGTCGAGCGTGCGCGGGCCGTTGGGGATGTCCCGCTCGCGGCCGTGTTCGCGCTCGATTTGCAGGCAGGCAAGCAGCAACTCCCGCGGAGCGAGCGTCGTTTCCACCGCCGCCACCTGATTCAAAAACAGCGGCTGGTCCGCGTAGCCGACCGGCTCGGTCTCGTACACGGGCGAGGCCCCCAGCAAGCGCGTGCCCGGCAGCGCAGCCAACGCCCGGCGGGCCGAGGCCAACAGTTGCGCCCGGTCGCCGAGATTCGAGCCCAGCCCGAGAATAGCCTGGCGGGCGGCGTTCATTCGCCGCGCTCCCGCACGACCGTCACCGAGACCCGGCCTCCGAAGTTCTCAATCGGGGCCTCGGGCTTGACCACGGTCAATTCCACCGCGCAGACCAGCGGAAAACGTTCCAGAATCAGCGCCGAAGCTGTCTCGGCCACCGCCTCCAGCGTGTCGAAAGCCGGGCCGCTCAGCACTTCGCGAACGACGGCGATCACTTCGACGTAGTTGACCGTGTCGGCCAGCGCATCGCTGCGACCGACCTTACCCAAGGGCAGGGAAAGCTTGGCGTGCGCGGTGAAGTTTTGCCCGTTCTCACGCTCGTGCGCGTACACGCCGTGGAAGCCGAAAGCCTCGATACCGTCGATCTGAATGCTGTCCATTTCGGCCTCTTACTCATGCCCCCGCTCGGGAGAGTGGCGAGTCATTTCTCGAAATTTAAGCCCGCCGCAATGGCATCGGCCATGAGCAGCGTCTGGCGGGCGCGGGCCACATCGTGCACGCGAACCATCCGGCAGCCCTGCGCCACGCCCCAGACGTGCGTGACCTGCGTCCCGTCCTCGCGTTCGCCGATCTCGCGGTCGAGCACCAGCCCGATGGTGGACTTGCGCGAAGTCCCCAGTAGCACCGGACAACCCAACGCGCAGACCCGTTCCAGACGCCGCAGCACTTCGAGGTTATGCGGGGGCTTTTTTCCAAACCCGAAACCCGGGTCGAGCCAGCACTGCGCGACAGGAAGTCCCGCCGTCCGCACCTGCCCGAGGCTCACGCGCAGGTCGAGGAGGACGTCTTCCCAAAAATCATCATAGATCGGCGCGGGCCGGTTGTGCATGAGGACGACCGGGCACCGCAACCGACCAGCAGCCTGCGCCATCGGTGACAAGGGCAGCCCGACCAGCGGCTCCCCGGCCCTCACAGCCTCTCGCCAGCGCGCCCACTCCTGCTCGTCGAGTCCGTGACGCACGCCCCAGATGTCGTTAATCATGTCCACCCCGGCGTGGATGGCCGCCTCGGCCACCTCGGCCTTGTAGGTGTCAACCGAGAGCGGCAGGTCGGGAAACTCCCGGCGCAGGGCCTCGATCACCGGAAGGATGCGTCCGACCTCCTCCGCCGCCACGACCGGCGGCGCGCCCGGACGGGTGGACTCCCCGCCCACGTCGATCACATCCGCCCCCGCCCCGGCCATGAGGGCCGCCTGCTCCAGCGCCCGCTCGACGGTAGCGAAACTGCCACCGTCCGAAAACGAGTCGGGCGTGACATTGAGAATGCCCATCAGCAGCGTCCGAGCGCCCGCCGAGGGCAGCGGACGCCCGTGCGGGCTTTGCCAGGTAAGAGGAAGATGGCTCATTGCGGGAGAGAGGCGTGGTACAACTCCACCATGCGTGAAAACGCCGCCGGGGCAACCGCATTGCGCCGCCAGAGCGGTTTCCCGTCGAGGCCAAGGATTTCCCGTACCGATACCGGACCGGTCGCGGCGTTAATCACGCCCACGGCCTGAGCTTGCTCCAGCACCGACAGCGGCCACTCGCCTTCGCGCACCTCCACGCCCGCGCCCTGAGCCAACTCAAGCAGGTGCCCCCGGTGGACGCCTGCCAGCAGGCCAGTGTCCAGGGACGGTGTGCAGAGCGCTCCATCCTGTATCCAAAAAATATTACAGGTCACGCCCTCGCAGATACTCCCCCGCACATCAAGCATCAGCCCCTGCTCGCCGGGCTCGCCGTTGGCCTGTAATTCGCGCCAGGCGAAGAGGCTGTTCAGCCAGGCCAGGCTCTTGCCCCGGGGGCGCTGCTCGCCGCTGTCGCGCCGGGTCTCCAGCAGGCGCAAGCGGATGCCCTCCGGCGGAGGCGCGGGCGGCAGGGGGCGCAGCGTGAGCATGTCCCAGGGCTCGCGGTACGGTCCGGCGGGCAGGCCGAAACCGGCGCTCCCGGCGGACACGGTGTAGCGTAGCACGGCGTCACCGCCACCCGAGGCGGCCAGCAACTCGGCCACCGCCCGCTCAAGCCGGGGCAGGTCGGCTACCAGAAGTGTATCCGTATTTTCAATACACAGCGGCTCCAGCGTCCGCCACAGCCGCTCCCGGTGCCGCTCCAGCAGAAAGCACCGCCCGCCCCAGGTGCGGAAGGTCTCGAACGCGCCCGCCCCATAGAGCAGACCGTGGTCGTCCGCCGGGATATGGGCCTCATGGGCCTCCCTCAGTTCGCCGCGAAAGATCAGCATGTCGCCTCCTCCAGCGCCGCCCACAGGGCCCGCGCCTTGTTTAAAGATTCCTCAAACTCACGCTCCGGCACGGAGTCGGCGACGACGCCCGCCCCGGCCTGCACATGCGCCTGCCCCCGACCGGCCAGCAGCGTGCGAATGACGATGTTCAGCTCGAAATCGCCGTTGTAGCCGAACCAGCCGACCGACCCCGTATAAAAACCGCGCCGCACCGGCTCCAGCTCCTCGATGATCTGCATGGTGCGGACCTTGGGCGCGCCGGTGATCGTCCCGCCGGGAAAAGCCGAGGCCACCACGTCCACTTCGTCGCGTTCCGGGGCGAGTTCCCCGACCACATGCGAAACGATGTGCTGCACGTGCGAATAGCCCTCCGCCACCATGTAATCGCGCACACGCACGCTGCCGTAACGGCAGACCCGGCCCAGGTCGTTGCGGATCAGATCGACCAGCATGAGGTGTTCGGCCCGCTCTTTGGGGTGGGCGAGCAGTTCCCCGCGCAGGGCCGCGTCACTGTCGCCACAGGCTCCGCGCGGGCGGGTCCCGGCGATGGGGCGCGCCTCGACGCAGCCGTTGACCGACTTGACCAGCAACTCCGGCGAGCCGCAGACCAGCGTCCACTCCCCCGCAGGCACGTAGGCCATGTAGGGCGAGGGATTGATCCGGCGCAGCGCATCGTAAACCGCCGCCGGGTGAGCCGTCAGGGGGCGGGTTTCGCGCAGCGAGAGGTTGACCTGATAGGTGTCGCCCGCGCCGATGTATGCCTGCACCCGCCGGACCGCCGCCGTGTAGGCCGCCCGGTCCAGCGACAGGGTACGCATGGCCGGAGCAGGGGCGGCGACTGGCGGGCCGGAGGAATCGCCCCCCGCCGTCTCCGACACTGCCGACGGCAAGGCCGCCGCCCGTTCGGATGCTCTTTCTTCGCAAGCGGTCTGAAAATCCTTCACCAGCGCCGCGCAACGCTCGCGGGCAACTTCGAAACGCTCCCGCAAGTGGCCCGAAGCGCTATCCACCACCGGACTTTCCGCCACCACGACCGCATACGCCGTCCCCGTCTCGCGGTCGAAAACCAGCACCTCGTCCGCCACCGACAACACCGCCGGGGGCAGCCCGAGATCGTCTTCCGCGCGGGCCGGGAGATTTTCGATTTCCCGCGCCAGGTCGTAGGACAGCGCCCCGACCAGCCCCCCGGTAAACGGCGGCAATCCCGGCCAACGCGGAGCCCGGTGCTTTTTTAAGAACGCCCGCAGCGCAGCCAGTACGCCCGGCCCCGTTCCCGCCGGGCGGGACAGCTCCGGCCAGGCCAACGGCTTCGGCCGGGGAATAAAGTAGGTGTAGCGCCCGCCCCGGGCACTCTCCAGCAGGACGGCGCCCGTCCCGGCCAGCAGCGGTTCCCAGCGCTCCGGCAGGCGGACCCCGCCGACACGGCGTACGTACGGCAAGCGTTCATACTCCCCGGCCGCGGTCTCCCACTGTTGCAGACTCACCAACTCCATAGACTCGAAAACAGACCACGACAAAATCCGGCATTGATCTTGTCAGCAAGCCCTACATGGCGCAAGATGCCACGCCATTATGGGAAAACAATACAACAAAGTTATAAAGCGCAAACGTCTCCTCGCCTACAAGGCCCGCAAAAAGGCTGCCGCCAAGGCCGCCATCCCCTCCAAGGCCAAAGCGTGAAGCGTTTGCTGTCCATCAGCCTGACCTGCCTGTTGGCGACTTTCGCCGCAGCGCAGGCAAAGGATTTTCCACAGATCGACTACGTCAAGAGCCGCCATGTGGAGGCGGAAACGTTTAAGCGGATCTCCGAATATTTTGACGGTAAGGAAAACCAGGGCGACAAGATCGTCCTGCGTACGGATCCCTCCGTACGCGAGGGCTGGTACCTCGTCCTGATGCTCGACGGTGACGCCGACCAGTACCCCGCCGGGACGCGCGTCGGCCTGAAAGTTCTCCTGCCCGGGCAGAAAGAGGAAGTGGTCAAGGCGACCAGTCTGCCCACTCCGATCCCCTCCTCCAGCGAAATCTGGATCGGCCTGACCGGCAAGGACGAACCCGCCAATGGCAAGCCCCCTGTGGCCTGGATGGTTGTCATCTATAGCCCGCAGGGCAAAGTGTACTCGGCCTACAAAAGCTACCTGTGGGAAAAGCCCGACGAGGAAGCCAAGCCCGCCCAACAATAACCGGGGCCCCGCATGAAGTGGACCCCGTGGCGGACTCTTCCGTCAACCACCCGATTTTCCGCCCCCGTGCTGCGCGAGCTGCTCGACGGCGGACAGGCTTTTCGCTGGTACGAAACCGGCGGCGTCTGGCAAGGCGCCTGGGGTACCGATCTGGCCCGGCTACGCCTCAGCGCAGAGGGTATGCTGGAATGGTCCGGCCCGCAGACCGCCGGCAAGCGTACCGGGGAAGCCCTCCGCCACTACCTCGCGCTCGACGCCGACTGGGACCACGCGATGGACACCCTGCCCTGGCGCAGCGACCCCGTACTCGCAGCCGCCATGAAACAATGGCCCGGCCTGCGCATCCTTCGCCAGCCACTGGCCGAGACTCTGATGGTTTTCCTCTGCTCCTCCACCAAGCAGATCGTCCAGATCAAGCAGATCTGCGCCGACCTCGCCGACACCTTCGGTGAACCGCTGACCGACGCGGATGGACACCGCCAGCTACCCACTTGGGAAGCGATTCACGCGGCAGACGAAGACCGCCTGCGCGCCTGCCGCCTCGGCTACCGAGCCCGCTATCTGAAGGGAACTGCCGCCATCCTGACTGCTCGGCCCGGATGGCTCGACACGATCCCCGCCCTGCCCTACGCACAGGCGAAAGCCGAATTGATGGCCCTCCCGGGCGTGGGGGCGAAAATCGCCGACTGCGTGCTGCTCTTCGGGGCAGGCATGCTGGAAGCCTTTCCCGTCGATACCTGGATTCTCAAGGTCATGGCTCAGCACTATCGCCTGCACGGGTGGAAGCCCGACCACGTGGCCACCTTCGGACGCACGCATTTCGGGGCGCTGGCTGGAGCTGCCCAGCAATTTCTCTTTTCCGATGCGCGACTGCGCCGGGACAGCTAGAGCATTTTCCCACTCCAAGACTCGTAGAGAAATCCCGGATCAACCGCTCCCCTTGCCGGTTATGTTCTGAAGCGCCTTCATTCCCTGGAGCACACGGAATTTACCGTGATGGCCCTTGGCAAGCTCCTCGAAACGCCGGGCGTTGCTGTTGTTTTTCTCGTCTTCATCGGCGCCCAGAAACAGGACCACATTCACCGGCGGATCGCTCCTGTCCTGGTTGGCGTAATATTCGCGTTCGAGATTATGAAGGAACTGGTCGATCTCCTCCTCACTGTAAACATCGGAGGGAGGACGGGCTGTCCTTGGCTCAAGCTCGCGAACAATGGTGCCAATCCACTGGACAACCCGTTCGGGCTGGCCGGCTTTTTTACGCTTCTCGTTCTCGTTTTTAAGCCATTCCTGGGCTTTCACTACCGCAGCGTCCCAGGCGGCCTGCTTTTTTTCGTCCCAGCCTTGATCCTTGTAATATTGCGCCCGTTCCTCGGTCGTCATGCCGCGACCATGATGCTGCCAGCCGGCCACCAGGATATTAATGGTGTCGCTGCCCTGTTCCATCGCGATCTGAACGGCTCTCAGCCACTGGGAGGCATCATCGGTCAGGGGTTCCAGGGTCTTGTTCTGGATGGAAACGTTGCTCGACAGCTTGCCGACGCTGGCGAAGTCCTTGTTGATCGGCTTGATCCACTCCTTGAAAAGTTCCTTGTTCTGGCGGGTGGCGGGCAGAAGCTTGTCCGAGTAGATCTGGACCTTGCTGCCGTCGTAGAACATGGCGTTGAAAAGCGTCCCGGAGGAAAGCTTGCTCACCATGGCGGAAATTTCATCCTTAATGATGTTGTAGGCGGGCAGCCCGCCCTTCTGGTCCTCAAGCATGTAGCGGGAGGCATCGACGATGAACATCACGCGCTCGCCAGTGGACTTGATCCCGAAGAAATCGACCGCCGACTTACTGAAGTCGATCCCGCCGCCGCCGAAATCGTCTCCGACGCGACCGGCTCCGTAGTTACCGCCGACGGCGACCTTCGTATCGACGGTGGGCATGCTCACGCTCAGGTCGGGCAGGTTGATCGACGAGATATTCGTCACGGTGATTTTCTGTACCGGACGGGAGCTTTTTTTCTGCTGCTGCTGAAGGCGCACCTGCTGCTGGAGCTTCTGGGGCTCGATCTTCTCGGGCGGGGGCGGCGCCTCCATTTCCGGCTCATCCGGAATCAGCGCGGTATAAATCGTGTAACTGCCCAGGCCGATGATAAGAATAAGGTGAACAATCAGGCTGACGCCGATCACCTCGATCAGGGGCAGGTTAATTTTGCGTCGTTTCTTCATGCGGGGGCAGATTCGGGGCTGTCGGGCAAGGAGGTGTGGTTACTCGGCGGCAAAGGAAACATACTTGATCTGGGCGGCGGCGCAAGCGTTCAGCACATCGATGGAGCGCTGGTGCAGCGAGGCCGGGGCCGCCACAATCGTGACCGAGGTCTGGATCTCGGAGCGGTCAGCCGAGGTTTTGAGCCGTTTGAGGGTGTTGACCAGCTCGGGCATGGTGCGGCTGTTGATGCTGTCCATAGGCGCGCCGTTGAGGTAGACGTCGCCACTGGGCATGATATCGACCACATGCTCGTTGGGCAGTTCGACGTTCTTGGGCGGGGGCACGTTGGCGGGCAGCCGCAGGCCCAGGTCGGCCTCCTCCTGGAAGTTGGTCGTGACCATGAAGAAGGCCAGCAGCAGGAACACCACGTCGATCATCGGCGTCAGGTCGGTCTTGTCCTCTTCGGCGAGGGGGGAAGCGCGTCTTTTTCTAGCCATGGTCAGGCATCCTGGAGGGTAGCGAAAATGATGTCGAAAACGCCGTTTTCGGCACAGGTTCTCATGATGGTCTGGATGTACTCGTGAGGGGTGTTAGCGTCCGCGCGCACGTAGACGCGGAAGCCCGGAACCTCCTCATTTTCCACCCGGATGCGTTCGGAGAGCTCATCGAGCGTGACCGGCATCATGCCAACATAGGCGTCACCGTTTTCAACCACTGTGACTTCCAGGCGGTTGCTGTTGTCGTCTGGGACAACGGCGCGGTCCGCCTCCGGCATCATGATCTCGATCTTGTTCGTAATCTCCGCCGCCACGACCATGAAGAACACGATCAGGAGAAACACCACGTCGATCATCGGCGTGATGTCCATGGGCTGATCGGGCGTATCTGGGCGATGGGTTTTCATCGGTCAGGGGCAGTCAGTGGGAAAGGCTCAGGAGGTGTGGCGGCGGATGCCCTTCATCATGCGGTGGAAGAGGTCACCGACCTGCTTGTCCACCCGGGAAGAGATCTTGCCGTACACGTTCTTGAAGAAGATGTAGAAGAACATCGCCGGCACCGCCACAATCAGGCCGGTGGCCGTGGTGATGAGCGCTTCGGAGATGTTGTCGGCCAGCGCCTGCGGTTGACCCATACCCTGGGCGGCGATGGCGCGGAAGGCCTTGATCATACCCGAAACCGTCCCGAGCAGACCGACCATCGGTGAGAGGGTCGCCACCAGCGAAAGCATGTTGATCATGACAAAGGGCGCGGCCAGTTCCTCGGTCGAGGACTCCTCCATCGCCTCCTTCATCGACTCCGGGTCGATGTGCTGGCCGTCGATGCGATCCAGCCCGGCGCTGATGATATTCGTCAGGACGGCAGGATTGTCTTCGCAAATCTTACGGGCGCCGTCGAAGTCCAGGCTCTCCATGGCCGGAGCCAGCTTCTGGGCCAGGTCCGGGCGCAGGAAGGGCTTTTCGCGGATCATGAGCAGGTTGTAAATAATCAGGCCCACCCCGCTGATCGAAAGCACAAGCAGGATGTACATGGCCCAACCACCGGCCTGGAACAAGCCCCACAGGGACATGCTGACGCCCACATCGTCCTCGGCCTCGACAGTCTGTTCGGTCTGCGCGGCAGGCGGCTCATCCTGAGCCAGGACGGGAACCGGCGCGGCGAAAAACGCGGCCAGCCCCAGCGAGAGCATGAGTATGAATTTCTTAAGGTCGTGCATACGGGTAGGGTTTTGTGGTTGAAAGAAAAGTGTCAGGTTAAATGAATCCCGGCGCAGGCTTTAACTTCCCTGCGCGGGCAGCTTGGCCAATTGTTCGCGGCTTTTTTCACCCCAGGGGGTGCTGCCGTAGAAAAGATCAACTTCGCCGTAAATCTCGCGGGCGACATCGTTGCGGCCTATCTTCTGGTAAAGGGTACCGGAGCAATAAAACAGCTCGGGGGTCCAGGGATAGCTGATGTCCGCGGTGACAACGCCCTGGCTGATATTGCCCATGGCCAGCTCGGTATTATCGGCGGCCATAGCCAGACGGCCCTGCACGAGCTTGAGCAGGGAAAAGGCGCGCTCCTCAGGCTCGATTTCCCCGGCTTTTTCGACGAAAAGTTCAGCCGTCTGGCTGCGTCCGGTTTCCAGGTTGCAGTAGGCTGTCCAGAGAATGGCCTCCTTCTGCACCCGCGTGTCCGGAATATCCTGAATGCGCTGGTAGAGGAAAAGGGCCTCGGAAACATTGCCCGTCTCGCGCAACTGATTGGCAAAGCGCATGATCTTGGGCAGGAGCGCCTCGTATTTCTTGCTCAGCGGGATGCGGTTGAGCAGCTTGAGGGCTTCATCGGTCTTGCCCGCATCCACCAGCCGCTCCGTCAGGATAAAGGCGTAGTCGATGTACTGCGGGGGCAGCTTGGTCAGGGGCAGGTACGCCATCAGTGCGGATGCCTCGTCCAGGTCGCTACTGCGCACCAGCGCAAAGGTGAAACGGTCCACCACCGAGTGGATATTGATATTATCGGGCGGGATTTGCAGGTAGCGCACCAACGGATAGACGTACTCGCGCATGGAGCCCACAGCGCGGTCATAATCGCCCGCGTTGATAATATCGACGTGGTCCTCGTACTCGCGTGGCGGGGTGTAAAGGATCGACAGACCGGGGGTGTTCAGCGGCAGGATGATTTCCTGGCTGTCCTTCGGATTGTACCGGAAGATCAGCTCGCCGTTCTCCTCACCCATGAGGTAGAGCTTGTTGTTGGCGCCACCGGTGCGGTTAACCACAGGCACGGGCGTATTGCCGTACTTGCTAAGGTTGTCCTGGCCCTGCGCGGGCAGGACGGAGGCGAACACCAGGAGGGCCAGAGCGTATTTGAGGGAAGTCATCACAGGGCCGACCTCGCTTGTTTGATTTGATCGTAATAGGCGGAGCCCTCCAGGGAGGGGTTGGCGAGAAACTCGTCGTAGGTGCGGCGCGCGTCATCGCGGCGGCCCATGCTTTCGAGCGCCTGCCCGCTTTGGTAATAGGCACCGGAAGCCCACTCGGGGAAGCCGGAATAGCCGATATAGACCCGTTCGAAAAACGCCTGGGCCGAGGGCCAGTCCTGCTCCTCCATGTAGGTCAATCCGGTCTTGTAAAGAGCCTCGGCCTGCGGTTCGCCGCGCCACTCGCGGCGGGCGATGACCTCCTGGTACTTTTCGCGGGCCCGGTCGAGGTCGCCCTGCTTGCGCAAGGCATCGGCCTCGCCCATGACGGCCAGCACGATCCCGGCCGCACCGGGGAACTGGTCCTGTGCCTCGCGGTAAAAGTTGACCGCCTCGTAGGTCTGGCCGTTGGCCATGCTCAGGGCGCCGAGGGCGAGGTAGGCGTTGAGAAGGCTTTCGTGCGATTCCGGATGCGCCTCGATCACGGTCAGATAGGCTTGCCGGGCGAGCTGCCGATCGAAGTCCTCGGCCTTGCCGCCGATCCAGATCAGCGTCTCGGGACTGGCGAAGCGCAGTTCCTGATCGGTGTAAATGTGGCCGCCGTCGGCGGGAGCCCCCATGTTGTCGAGTGTCATGGCCAGACGCATGGCCAGGGTCATTTCCTGGTTGAGCATCGCCTTGTCATAGGCGCGCCGGAGCGTGACGGCGGGGGATTCCTTGGGGAAGGCTTCATTCGTGCGGCGGGCCTGGGCCAGCCACTCGTCCACCGGAGTCATGTCCTGCGCCAGTCCCTCGCGGAACTTTTTCGGGTAAAAGGCCTCCTGAATGGACATGCTGATGTCCGGGTTCTGCTTGAAATAGTCGAAGAGAAACTGCCGGTCCAGGATGATCTTTTCGCGGAAGGCGGTGTCGCTCTTGAGCTTTTCGAGGAAGGCGAGGTTGGCGTCGATTTCCGCGCGGTTCTCGTCGTATTTTTGTCCGTAAACCTTGAGGATCAGGTCGATACCATAAGAGTTCGGATCGTTCCCGAAGCGCATAACCCCGTCGAGATAGGCATCAAGCATGTCTTGCGGACGGCCCTGAAGCTCACGCGCCCGGCCCAGCTCGAAGAGCGCGCCGGTGAAGTCCCCCTCCTCGCGGTAGGTGTTCATGTAGTCTTGAAAATTGACAACCATCTCATCGTAGCGGTGGTTGGCCTCGTAAAGCTTGCCCTTCTGGAAATAGGCGTTGCGGATGAAGCTCGGGCTGGTGGTGAACTTCTCGACGTTGCTGTAGTGCTTGAGAGCCCGGTCCACATTGCCGGTGGCCGCGTAGATGTCCCCCAGGAAGTACTCGACCTCGCCGCGAAGGCTGGTCTTGGGGTACTTTTTGACAAATTCGATAAAGTCCTTTTCGGCCTCCGGGTACTGCTCCAGCCCAAAGTAGCAAATGCCCCGGCGGTAGAGCGAATCCTCCGCGTAGGCGCCGGTGTTGTAGTGCTGGAGGATCACGCTGAACTGCTTGATCGCGTCCTCGTAGTTGCCCATAAAGATGTCGCCCAGTCCGACCCAGTAGTGGCAACCTTCGGCCATCATGCCCTTGGGGTGCTTCTGCAGGTAGCCTTCGAAGACGTTTATCATGTCGCCGAAACGCTCGAGCTTCACGTAAGTGGATCCCATCAGGAACACCACTTGTCCGGCATAGGCCGACTCAGGGTTTTCGGCCAGGAAGCCCTTGGCCAGGTCGAAAAACTCGTCATACTGCCCCTTCTCCAGGTAGAACTGGCAGAGCTTCACAATAATGTCGTCGGCATACTTGTGCCAGGACTTGTTGCTAACGTAACTCTCGCCCATCGCGATGACCTCATCGGTGAGCTTGAGCTCAGTCGCCGCACTGAAGGCCGCGTAGAGAAAGTCCTGGGCGGCAGCGTGCTCGGGGTACTCCTGCACCAGTTCCTTGTAGGCAAAAAAGGATTCCCAGTCCCGGCCCGTGAGCAGGTAGGTCCGCGCGATACGTACTTTCAGGTCCGCCGTGTAGTCGTCCAATTTCTTGAGCGCGTCGAGTTGCGCCTGGGTGTTGGCCACCTGGGTTTCCAGCTCGACCAGTTGGTCGCCACCGCCGGTGCTGCTCGTGATCTTGAGCAGTTCGTACTGCGAGCGCAGGTCGGCGAGGTAAGACTCCTGCCAGTCCACAATTTCCTGCACGGTCAGCACCATCCGGTACATGAGCATGGCCTCGTTGAAGCGCTGGAGCTTGGAAAGCTTGTCCCCGGCGTCGAGCAGGGCGACGTTGAGCTGGAGGCTGTAGCGGGCGGGCGATTCGTTAACCAGGTACGGCAGGAGTGTCATCGTCTCCTTGAACTTACCCTGGGCGATATAAGCCTCCATCAGGGCGGCGGCGGCCTTGGACTGGTCGTCCACCGTGCGGCCTTCGCGCAGGTAGAGAGCGAACCAGTTCTGCCCGGCGGCCCAGTTTTTCGCGATGTAGAAGCAGGCTACAATCTTGCGCAAGGCATCCTGGCGTTGCTCGGAGTTCAGGCGCATCTCCAGGGGCGGAGTCAATAGCTTGGCGTAAACCTCACCAGCCTCGTTGAATTTCTGCTGCCCCCGGTAAGCGTCGGCCATGGCAAAATTGGCGTTGACCGAGTAAGTGCCGTTCGGGAACTCTTTTTCCAGGCGCTGAAACCACTTGATCGCCTCGTTCAGATACGTGGTATTATCCTCTTCGCTGTACTGCACGAGGTAGCCCAACCCGAGGTAGAAATAGACCCCGTTGAGACTCTTGCGCATTTCCTCGCCTTCGCCTTCGAAGCGTTTGACCATCTCCATCAGGTACGGGCGCGCCCCCAGATAGTCCCGAGCCTCGATCAATGACCCGGTCTCCCGCTGGAGCTCGCTGAGAGTCATGCGAGACGTATCCACGCTCTGTCCCCAGCACAGCGACTGGAGGCAAACGAGGATCAGAAATATAGGAAAGCAAGGGTTGAATCGAATACGGGCCTTACGGATCACGTCATCAAATCGGTCGGGGGTAAAAGCATTGGAAACATCCAGCCAAGGAGATTTCAAAGCATATTGCCAGAAAAAAGCTTGGTCAGAGATAGTATCACCTGAGGGAAGGACTTAACCTATAAAAATGCGCTCAAGTCAACAGGCAAGCCCCACAAACAGCCTAAAGAAGCAAAGCCAACCCTTCACACCCGCCGTCACAGGAGAAGAAACAGCCCCCCTCAACCAACACCCGCAACCGAACACATGCTGAACGCAAAACTGCACTTGTCAGGAAGCACGACGGTAGCCAAAGTTTGCCCATCCTACTACATCGGTACATTTTCAGATCTGTCCTGGTGGCGACCGTCATGGCCGTCGCCATGTTCGTGTTCGTGCTGGTCGCCGGTAATGCGATCAAGGAAGTCCTCGGGCTTTTGGCCTCGGGTCGGGTGAGCTGGGGGCAGTTCTTCTATATCATGATGATCCTCATCCCCCGGGTCATCCCCTACGCCTTCCCGCTGGGCATTCTCACCGGCGTACTGCTGGTCCTCGGCCGACTCTCGGCCCAGGGCGAAATCCTTGCCATGAAGGCCGCCGGTATCAGCCTGTACCGCATCGCCGCCCCGATCTTCCTTATCGCCATCGGCGGCACGGTTTTCGCCGTGGCCATCGCCTTTTACTACGCCCCCATGGCCGACACCCTCTACAAGCGCACCCTGGCCAACATCGTGCGCGAGGACCCGCTGCGCTTTTTCCAGACCCGTACCTTCGTGAAGGAGTTTCCCGGCTTCGTCTTCTACTTCGACTCGCGCGACGGCCCCACCGTCCACAACCTGCGCGTCTGGGTCATCGACGAAAGCAACCGCATGACCCGCTACCTCCAGAGCGACAGCGGCGTCATCACCTTCGATGCCGAGACCGACTCCATCAAGCTGACCGTTGACGCCGCCGCCGCCGAAAACCGCAGCGGCAGCGATGTCGAGGACGCCGGGGGCCTGCACACCGTCACCTTCGGCGACTCCAGTTTCAGCATCCCGCTGGACGGACTCTTCGGCTCCAGCAACCAGGAGCGCAAGCTCTCCTACCTCAACCTGAACGAGTTGCTGGGCAAGCGCCAGCAGTACCTCGATAACACCGAGGGCCTCCCCGCCGAGGAGCAGGCCTCCCTCGTAAACAAGGTGCAGACCGCTATCCAGAAAAAGGCCGCCATGGGCGTGGCTGTGCTCTCCCTGTGCGCCATCGCCATCCCCCTCGGCATCAAGGCCAGTCGCTCCGAAACCTACGCCAATCTCGCCATCGCCCTCGGCCTTGCCCTGACCTATTTCTTCCTCCTGGTCATCGTCTCCTGGCTGGAAAAAAAGCCCGAATTACGGCCCGACCTCCTGATCTGGCTCCCCAATTTGCTCTATCAGGGACTCGGTTTTTACCTGCTCAACCGCGTCAACAAACACTGAGCCCGCGCAAAAGACGCGCCAAAGCGAAAGTTTTCCCTTGCCTTCGGCTGGGAATCCGCTTTTATCCAGCGCTTTTTCCCATGTCTGAAGAGAAATCACAGAGCAAGACACCGCAAGGACTCGACTTCAACGACGTTGATATCCTCAAGCGCTACGTCACCGACACCGGCAAGATCCTTCCGCGCCGCATCACCGGCCTGACGGCCCTCCAGCAGCGCCGCATCACCAAGGCGATCAAGCGCGCGCGCAATCTCTTGTTGATGAAGTAGTTCTCCGCCTCGGGCGGCACTTTTTTGTCATGCCGACCGCGAGCATACTCGGCGAATCGGACGATCATGTCCGCATGGCCGCACGCCTCCTGCGAGAAGGCGAACTCGTAGCCCTGCCTACGGAGACCGTTTACGGACTGGCAGGGAATGCCCGGCTCGAAACCACCGTCCGGAGCATTTTCACCGTTAAGGGACGCCCCTTAATCGACCCGCTGATCGTGCATGTGCACGATTTTTCGCAGGTCGAGGAGCTTTGCGCCGACGTCCCGCCGATCGCCCACCAATTGGCGGAGGCATTCTGGCCCGGCCCCCTTACCCTGATCCTTCCAAAGGCCCCGCAGGTCAGCGACCTGCTCACGGCAGGCCATCCGACCGTCGCGGTCCGCATGCCCGCTCACCCGCTGGCCCGACGCATCCTCCAGGCGGCCGATGTCCCCCTGGCCGCGCCCAGCGCCAACCCCTTTGGCTACATCAGCCCCACCTGTGCTGAACACGTGCAGGAATCGCTCGGCGAACGCATCGGCTGGATCGTGGACGGCGGCCCCTGCCAGAAGGGCATCGAATCGACTATCATCGACGTCTCCACCCCCGGTGAAATCCGTCTGCTGCGCCCCGGCCCGCTGACCGGCGAGCAAATTTCGGAGGCCCTGAACGGTTTACCTGTCACCACCCCGGCCGCCACGTCCAGCGACAAACCTGTCGCCCCCGGCATGCTGACGCGCCACTACAGCCCTCATACGCCACTGACCCTCGTCCCCAACGGCCAACTCCCCCCTGCCATCCCCCCGACCGCGCCCGAAGGCTCCAGCGCCTGGCTGGCCACCGCCCGCCCGCGCGCGGACGCGTCCTCCCCCGCCTATACCCGCTACTGGTTCAGTGAAACGGGCGCACTGGAGGATATTTCCCAATCCCTTTTCGGCATGCTGCGCAAGCTCGACCAAGCCGGCCATTCCCATATCTACGTCGAACTTCCCCCCTCCGACGGCCTCGGCCTCTCCCTCATCGACCGCCTCAACCGCGCCGCCGCGCGTTAGAGCACGCTCCAAGTAGATTTGCAGGTTATGCGAGAGGGTGTTTTCTGAAAAAAACACCCTCTCGCGCTCTCCCCAAAAAACTTTTGAGACGGAACCTCGTTTCTTCGCAAGAACGGTAGCCGCTAAACACCGAGGAGGTGTACGCCACAAAAAAAGCGGCGAGGCCGAAACCTCACCGCTTTATAAAACAGCGTTACCAGTCGAAACTCAGACCTGGCCGTCGTCATCCGCCGGGGTGGCAATTGGGGCACGCTTGGTCTTTTTGCCCTTACCCTCCACCTGGACATCCTCGCCATCGTCCGTGTGATAATAATCCTGGTATGATTTATCGTAGTAGTTGGCGTAGTAGTAACTCGCCACTGCCACGCTGATCTGGTTGAGCACCGCGCCAAAGACCGGGGTGTTCGACTCGATAATACGGCGCAGGTTAGCCTTGGCCGTGCGGCGCTTCACCGCGTTGAATTTGATCACATAAATGATACCATCAGCATGCGGCAGGATGGTCAGCACGTCACTGACAGCACCGATGGGCGGCGAGTCGATAATGATCCGGTCGTAGCGCGAACGCAGCTCGTGCAGCATTTCCTCGTAACGCGGGCTGTTAAGAATCTGCGTCGGATTCTTCGCCTTCCCCCCGGCCATGAGCACGTCAAGGTTCGGGTAAAGTTCGCTCACAATGGCCTCGTCGAGTGAAAGCTCATTGTTGAAGTACTGGATGATCCCCTTCTGCTCGCCATCGATTTCGAGCGACTTGCCCACATTCGGCATGCGAAGGTCACCGTCTACGATGAGGGTCTTTTCGCCGTGAATGGCGAAGGTCAACGCAAGGTTGGTCGTGACAAAGGACTTACCTTCACTGGGCGAGGTACTGGTCGAGACGATAACCTTGGCATTTCGGCTGGCCTCGTTGATCTTGAGGGCGGAGTGGATGGCTCGGAAGGATTCCGTCACCCGTCGGTCCACATTGGCCGCCACCGCGCGCGCCTTTTCCAATGAATTGAGACGCTTGATGCGAGGAACAATACCGATCAAGGGCAGGCCCACAGCCGTTTCAACGTCGAAAGCCGACTTGATGCGGTCATCGAGGAACGCGATCACAAAGACAAAACCGAGACCGAGCGCAATCCCACCGAAGACCCCGAGGGCCAGATTCATCGGGACATTCGGCTTGGCCGGTTCGGGGGTAGGGAGAGCCTTTTCGACAATACGGGCATTCGGCAGGATGAGCGGGATATTATTCCGCTCCTGCTCCAGACGATAGACGATCTGGGAAAGCACACCGACGTTAACCTCAAGGTCCTGCTCCAACGACTGGTAACCAACCGCCAAACGCTGCAGTTGCTTAATATCGTCTTCCTTCTCGGCCAGACGTTTCTGGGCCTGCTCGTATGCGTTTTTGCCTTCCAGGTACTCGACGCGGATCTCTTGAACCGCAGAATTGATGGCCGCATCAAGCTCTTGCTTCGTCTGTTCGTGGCCGCGGACAGCCTGCTCCAACGCCGGCCACTTGGGACCGTAGCGCTTGCGCATGGAGGACAATTCAACCTCCTGTGTGCTGAGCTGCGCAAGCAGATTTGAAATGCGCTGGCGCATCGAGATGAAAGGCAAATCCCAAAGCTGTTTTCCTTCGGCCACATACTCCTGAACCAGTTGCCACCGGCTCTCACGGGTGTCCAGTTCAGCCTTGGCCTCAGTCACCAGTTGATTGAGCTGGAAAATTTCCTGGGTCTCGATGTTTTCATCGGGTTTGAGAGATGTGCGGTTCGCCTTCTCGCGATATTCAACCAGCTTTTCGCGGATCGAATCCACCTCGGCCCGCTGCTTATCAGCACGGATGCGCAGGTCTTCCACCGCGCGCATGGACGATTCCACGTTCAGGCGCACATTGTAGGTGATGTACTCGTCAGCGTAGTAATTAGCGGCCATAGCGGCCATTTCCGGGTCCGGGTGGTAAAAGCCGATCCGGATCAGCAAAGTCGAGCGAATGCCGTCCACGCGCTTGTTTTCATAGAGCTTCTCCACCAGAGTGGGCTCACGAGAGGTAAAGCGGATCTCGTCAAGAAAAGGAGCCATGAAGCGCTCGCGGTCCTCATCCTTGAAGCGGTTGGCAACGGCCTCCGCCATAGCGATAGTATTGAGAATACCAACCTGCGTCATGAAGTCGTCCACCCCCAGGATGCGGTTTTCCTCAATGTCCATCTTACCCAGAACATTCGGTGCGTCACGCAGGAGCTGCACCTGGGCCTGCGAGTAGTAAATGTCAGTGGTATTGAGCGTGTAGAGCAGCGTGCCTACGAAAACGATGAAGAACGTCACCAGAAAATGCCAGATGCGTTCGCGCAGGATCATCAGGTAGTCCTTGATCCCCCGCTGCGGCGTTGCCTGCTGGCCTCCTCCATAACCACCACCGCCTGCGCCGTAGTTGTAACCACCATAGCTGTAGCCACCATAATAACCACCGCCGTAGTTGGAGTACCCCTGGCCGGAGCCATAGCCACCATATCCGCCACCACCGTAGCCGCTGCCCGATTGGGATTTGTCGTCGCTCATACTGCGAAGAAATTTCTAAAGTTTAAATAATGCGCTCGGCCACGATGACGTGGTCGCCATTTTTCAGCTTGATGTCGGAAACTTCCGGACTTTCGAGAATATCGTCAAAATCGACGGTAATAACCTCGGTTTTCCCCTCCGGATTGACCCGGCGAATCTTGATATTACCACGACGGGCCAGACGGGTCAGGCCCCCAGCACTGTTGATCGCCTCACTCAGCGTCAATTCCCGCTCCGGCGGGATCGGAACCGGGCCGGGCCTGTTAACCATGCCATGAACATAGATGAAGCGTTCCGTGTACTGGAGAACAAGGATCGTTACATGGGGATTAATCAGATAATCGCCTTTGTAGGCCTGAGTAACGAGCTTCTGTGCGTTATCAACCGTCATCCCGCCAATGACCAACTCCCCAACCAAGGGCAGGGAAACCGTGCCATCCGCCGAAAGGCGGGTCTGAACCTGAAGTTCAGGCTCCTGAAAGACATCCACCTGAACAACATCCAAAGGCTGAAGAACGTAATTACCGGCCACAACCCCCGCAGATACACCGGTAGCACCCAAAGGGCTAGTAGCTGGTGCAGTCGCGCCCCCACCGGAAGAATCTCCCCCTGTGCCGGAAGCACCTTCATTTTGAGCGGAGAGAAATGGGACGAGGAAACAGACGAGCGGCAGCAACAGTGTGACGCGCAATAGAGAGCTCATGATAGATTCGCGGGTTTTATAGACAAGTTACGGGAAGGAACCGATAGGACCTTCCCGCAACCAAAAAGTTCAGCCAGATTGGCTAATTAGTAGCGAATGACCGCCTGGAGATTGACAATATTGTTGTCGTAGGTGAGTCCAGCACGGTTGGAGTCATTCTTAAAGTAGGAGTAACCCAAGCTCAGGCTGATGATCGGGTCCGGAGTCCAGGTAACCGAAGCACCAGCGATATAGGTATTGTCCTCACGACCGGCATTGGTACCGGCACCAGTCTGGTTCTGATATTCGGTGTTGTAATAGTCGAAGTCAGCCTGGGCTGAAACATAGGGGGTGATGGCGTAACGAGCGCCCACACCAACACCAATCTCGTCGATCGAGGTACCCTGACCGCCGACACCGAAGTCCTTGCCGATATCGAGAAGGAGGGTCAGCTTTTCCGAGTAGTTATAGCTGAAGGTGGAATCCATGGCGAAACGCCCGTCATTGCTGACACCGCTACCGTCACGGAGCTGGTAACCGATGTTCAGCTTGGCATTGAGCTTCGGCAGGACTTCGCCCGTGAGCGCCAGATTAAAGAAGTAGTCGCTGTAATGGCGGGCCGGCTGTGTAGAGGTACCTTGCGTATCTGTGTAGCGGTAGCGGAACCCAGGACCGATGCTCCACTTCGGAGTCACACGATAGAAAAAGTCCACCGGTACAGAGTACGAATCATAGTTCGAGTAGGCGTCTCCAAAAGTAGCGTTATTGGTGTACTCGACGCGATTCCAGGCAAAGCCGCCAGCCATCCAGTACTTCTGGGAGAAATCATACTGGCCATTTGCATAAGCGTTGTAAAGGTCGCGCTTAACGAGGTTGGCCTGAGTGGCGAGGTTACCCGGAATCAGCGTGTTCTGGGTATTTTGCTGGGTCTGAACGTAGGAGAACCCGGCCTCGGTCGAAAGCGGACCGTTCGCGTAGCTGCCATCAATATAGAGGTTGGCGCGCTGGGTATTCAGGCTATCAAACCGATTATAAAAATAGAAGTCTTCGCGGAACATGACGCGGAGATTCGCCATGCTGTTGCGCCCGACGTTCATCTCAACGCCGGGGCCGAGGATGAAGAGGAAGTCGTCCTCTGTGTTCGGCGAGTTAAAAACATTCGTCTGGAAGCGTCCGGCAACCAGGCCGTTAAAGAATACGTCAACCGTATCGGCGACGGTTACGAGTGGAGCCGCTTGCGCCGAAGTACCACCCGCGAGGAGGGCAGCAACTCCGATTAGGGCTGAGAGTGTAGATTGTTTTTTCATAGACGGTTTGCAGCAGGTAGTGTGATTTAGGTGTTAGGAGCCACTTGTACCCGACAGGTTGTTGAAAACCTTAGAGCAAAGCAAGACTAACTATGCCAAATATAATTTGAACAGATATATCCCCCGGTTTGCCACACTCTAACTGACGAGTCAAGAGAGTTCTACACCCGGAGACGAGTCAAAAAAACCCTATTCGCGCCAATGATTAGTAAAATCCGCATTGATTTTCATGAAACGTTACCAAAGATGACCTGTCCCCTTATCTCAATCCATCTCTTCCAATAAAAAACTGAACGGTGATCTCCGGACGCCGCCTCCACCATGGCCAGACAATCTTCCAAAGCATCCTCCCGGAATAACCGCAAAACCATCCTGCTTGGACTCGCCCTGCGACAACGTGGCCCCAGCGGCAAATGGCGCATCCGCTTTCTATGGGGGCGGATCTTCGGCATTCTGGCCCTGCTGGTTATTGCGGGATACCTGGCCGGAGCCACCGCCATCTACTTCTATTTCAAGGAAAACAAGGGCTACAAGGGGGTTTCCTTTGGCCAAGTCATGGCCCTGCCCTTCAATATGGAGAAGTTCCAGCAACAGCGCGGGGATTACGAAATCCAGGAGGCCAAAAACTACCTCAAGGAAAACGACGTACGTAAAGCCTACTTCTACCTGCGCTCGGGCGTAGCCCACAACCCGACCAACCTGGAAGGACGCACCCTGCTCTCCGAATTCGCCCTTCTGGCCAAGCGCCAACCCGAGGAGGCCATTAGCCTGATGCGCGGCGGTATCCCCTACGCCGGTAACGACAAGGACTACCTCAAACGCTACATCCAACTGCTCCTGCGCTATCAGCAGGACCAGGAAGTGATGGATGTCGCCGACACCATTTTGAGCAAAAACCCGGATGCGGAAGTCCAGCGCCTGCTCGCTCTGGCTGCCGCTACCGCCCACTACTACCGCGGCGACTTCGACCAGGCCGAGGACTACATCCGCCAGTACGACCTCGACAACGACCTCGAAGGCACCCTGCTCTCCGCCCGCATCAGTTGGGACCGGGGACAGCAACAGGCCGCGATTTCCAAGCTGGAAACCTCCATCGGCAAATATCCCAACGACGAACCGGTTTACGCCCTGCTCAGCCGCTTCTACCGCGACATGGGAGCCCACGCCAAGGCACGTCGCTACGCGGTTTTGCGTAACATCAACGCCCCGTTGAGCGTCACCCCCCGGATCGACCTGCTCTACAGCCTGGATAACACCGACAAGCCCGAACGCGCCGACCGCGAGGCCGAAGCCATCCTCGCCCAGTTCGGGGATGACGACAAGGCCCTCATCGCCCTGGCCAACTACGCCACCGACTCCGGCCGCGTCGATCTGGCCCGCCGCATTTACGAAACCGCCCTGGAAAACGACTTCAACATCGCCCCCTTCGCCCTCCTGCTGGTCGAGGCCCATATCACCGGCGGCGACTACCAGGGCGCCATCGACTTCACCGAGGAGCTCTCCAAGGAAAAGCCCGAGTGGATGGAGCGCAACATGGGCGTGTTTAACAGCCTGCGCTCGGTCGCTTACCACGGCATCGGCAACAAGGACTACAGCGACATGTACCTGGAGCAGTTCCTCAAGCAGGGCAACGTCCGCGTGGATACGCTGATCGCCGTCTCTCGCCGCTTCACCGAAATGGGCGGCAAGGAGCAGGCACGGAAGATTCTGGTCAAGGCCATCCACGACAACTCCGACAATCAGGCCGCCCTCTCCCGCCTGATCGAGCTGGAGATCGACATGGGCAACTCCGCCCAGCTCGGCACTTACCTGAAAAAGCTTCTGCAAATGCGCCGCCCCTCGGTGGAACTCCTCCAAAAGGCCTATCGCAGCCTCGGGAGCGACCGGTTCATCTTCACTCAGGACCGCGAGACCCTGCTCATCGAGCTCGATACGATCATCCACCCCGACAAGCAGCGCCCGAGCTGAGCCAACCGGCAGCCCCCCGCCAGCAAGGGCCGGGCCGATACCGGCAGCGCATTTCCAATAAAGGTCTATTTCGTCCAAAACTGCGGCTTAATCTTGGACAAGTATTGGGGCTGCGCGCCCCAAACCTGCGGCAGGACAGAGTCCTGCACCTGTGATCCTGCGGATCACTCCTTTTTGTGCGGGGCGATGGTCTTCTTCAAACCGCTACCGAGAGCAGGCATTTCCTTCTTAATCTTCCCCCAAAACGGACTTCAATCCTCATCCTCGTCGTCAGCTCGCACGCGCACCGTGGCCGAGAGGATACGCTTTTCGTCCACTTCAAGGATGGTGACTTCGAGCGGGGGCTCGTCGATCTCGAAGCTCTCGCCCGCGTCGGGCATGCGCCCAAGCTCGTCCGTAATCCAGCCGCCGAAAGTCGAGACCTCGGTGTCGCCCACGTCGATGTTGAGCGCTTCCTCCAGATCATGCAGGGGCGTGAGACCATCCACATGGAAGGCCTCCTTGCCCATCGGGCGGACCATGGCGGCCTCGTTGACATCGAACTCGTCCTGAATGTCTCCGACCAGCACTTCGAGAATCCCCTCCAGGGTAATCAGCCCCAGCGTACCGCCAAACTCGTCCTTGACCACGGCCATGTGGAATTTCTGCTGGAGCATCGTTTCCATGGCATTTTCCAGCGGGTCGGACTGGCTGAAAGCAGGCATATGGCGACGGATGCGCAGCAGATCCGAGATCTGCCCCTTGCGACGGAAGATGTCCTTGATATGGATCAGCCCGATGCAGTGGTCGAGATCCTCCTCGCACAGCGGGAAACGCGTATGACCGCTCTCGCGGCCCATGGCCAGGTTCTCATCCACCGGGAGCGTGATGTCCATGTACTTGACCTGGTTGCGCGGCAGCAGCACGTCCGAGACTTCCAGGTCGCGGATGCGCAGTGCGTTGCGCAGGAGGTTGCGGATGCGCGGGCTCAGGGTAATGTCTTCCTCACCCAGCGCCCGGATCTGCACCTCGTAATCGAGCACGTTGAAGTCTTCCTTCAGCTTGAGCTGGAAGGGCTGGAGAATGAGCCCGGCGACCTTGCGCAGCAGGCGCGACCAGGGTGAGACCAGCGTGACAAACCCAAGGATGAACCACGAGGAGAAGCGCAGCGAGTCCTTCGGATGGGCCATGGCAATGGCGCGCGGCACCAGAAAACCGAAGATGCTCGTGAGCGAGACCGTGAGCACGAAGGTGAAAAAGATCAGCAGGATCTTGCCCGGCTGAACGGAAAACCACTCGATCTTCCCGATGAGGAAAAAGATCGTCGGCACCAGCACCAGCCCGAGCCCGACCGTGGTCAGGAGCACGCCGAAGCGCAGCACCTGGGCGATCTGGCCGCCACGATCCAGCAGCAGGGCCACCCGGCGGCTCTTGCGCAGGCGCTCCATCTCCTCGTCGTCCAGCAGGCTGTAACGCAGCTTGACCATGCTGATCTCACAGACGACCAGCATCGCGTTAATAAACAGCAGAAGGAGGAGAAAAACTCCGTACAACAGGATATCGATGGCGGTCAGGTTCACCGTCGCTCGAGCGCCCCTTTCACGGATGCGGCCTGCGGGCCGGCCAGAATCTCTTCCAGAGCCGACAGCAGCCGTTGGTTTTCCTCAGCCGTCCCCACCGTTACCCGCAGGTATTGCGAGAGGCCGTAGCCGTGCAGCGGGCGGACAATGATCCCCTGCGCCTCCAGCAGCTCAAAGACGGTCCGCGAATCGGCCACGCCCATGAGCACGAAGTTCGCCCGGCTCGGCGGGCACTCCAGCCCGAGACGCTCCAGCCCCTCGGTCAGTTGCCGCAGTCCGGCGGCATTGGAGGCGCGCGAGCGAGCCACGAACTCGTGGTCGTCGAGCGCCGCCAAGGCGGCCGCCTGGCCCACGCCGGTGCTGTTGAAGGGCTGGCGCACCTGATTCAGAAGCGCGATCAGCTCGGGGTCGCCGTAGCCGTAGCCCACGCGCAGCGAGGCCAGGCCGTAGATCTTGGAAAAGGTCCGGGTGCAGAAAACCTTGTGCCCCTCGTCGATGAGCGGACGCAGGTCCACCGGGTTTTCCAGGTACTCGGCGTAGGCTTCGTCGAAGCAGAAAATCACGTGCGGCGGCAGTTGCCGGATAAAGGACTTGAGGTCGTCCGGGTCGGTCAGGGTGCCGGTCGGGTTGTTCGGGCAGGGCAGGAAGATGATCTTCGTGCGGTCGGTCACGGCGCCCGCCATGGCGTCGAGGTCGTGCGCCAGGTTGGGCATCGGCACGGAGACGGGTTTCGCCCCGAAAAGCAGCGCCGCCAGCTTGTACACGATAAAGGCGTACTCACCGAAAATAATCTCGTCGCCGGGGCCCGCGAACGCCTGCGCCAGCAGCACCATGACTTCGTTCGAGCCGGTGCCGACAAAGATCTGCTCCGGCTTGAGCCCGCGCACCTCGGCCAGCTTCTGGCGCAGCGCGAGTGCCCCGCCATCCGGATACAGGTGGGCGTGCCGCATGGCCTGGGCCGCGGCTTCAACCGCCTTGGGCGAGGGGCCCAGGGCGTTTTCATTGGAGGCGAGCTTGAGCACGCCGCTGGGGTCGAGGCCGAATTCGCGTGCCACGTCCTCAATCGGCCGACCCGGCTCATAAACCGGCAGGGAGAGCACTCCCGGCCTGACCAATTCACGGTATTTCATTTGAAAAAGACCCCCTAGGCTGTCATACCTCCTCCCGCTTGCAATCTTATAATATGCGCGAGCACAGACCACGCCAATCGTACCCCGAATAAAAACCGCAGGGCGATATATCCGCCCTGTTGTTTTAAATATTACTGGAAACGTCCCCGTCGTTACCCCCTGACAACCCACCCGCCACCAACCTTTTAGCCCTTTAACCTCATACCCGCCATGAAAATTGCCCTGACTGGAGCCTCCGGCCTGGCCGGTTTCAACACCGCCCGCGCCGCCCGCGCCCGCAACCACGAAGTCCACGCCTTTTACCACTCGCGCCAGCCGGAACTGCCCGGGCTGGAGCTGCACCAGATCGACCTCTCCGAGCCGGAGAACGTCGTTGGGCCGTTGCTGGAGATTTTTCCCGACGTGATTATCCACGCCGCCGCCGTCTCCAGCCCCGCCGACTGCGACGCCGACCCCGCCCGCGCCGAGAAGCTCAACGTCGCCCTGCCCCGCCGACTGGCGCAGGTCGCCCATCACCTCGGCTGCCGCCTCATCCACCTCTCGACCGACATGGTCTTCGACGGGCAGCAGGGCACCCCCTACCGCTCGACCGACCTGCCGATCCCGATGGGCCTCTACGGCCAGCTCAAGCTCCTGGCCGAGCGCGAAGTCCTCGAACACGGCGTGGACGAGGCCACTGTCCTGCGCATCCCCATCCTCACCGGCAACAGCCCCTCGGGCAACCGCTCCGTCCACGAAAAGCTCTTCCACGCCTGGGCCGCCGGAAAGCGCCCCACCCTCTACACCGACGAAATCCGCCAGCCCCTCTCCGCCGCCAATCTCGGCGAACTCCTCGTCGAGCTGTGCGAACGCCGCAACCTGCACGGCATCTTCCACTGGGCCGGGAACGAAACCGTCACCCGCTACGAAATGGGCCGCCGCATCCTGGAGCGCTTCGGCCTGCCCGAAGACCTCATCGAGCCCGTCACCTGCGACGACGCCAGCCGACCGACCGACCTGCGCTTCGAACTGGCCCCGCTCGTGGGCAAGCTCAAGACCGTCCCCCTCTCCTACGAGTTCCAGCTCGACGAAATGCTCGTCCCCGCCGACTGCCGCGACTGGTACGAACAAGCCAGCGGCCGCTCCGCCGCCCCCGTCCGGCTCAAGAAGGGCGTGGATTTTTGATCAGAAGAGATTAACCACAAAGACACAAAGGCGCAAAGTGAGCCAATAATCGGTACCACAGGGATTCACGAGAGCGGTAACGAGATAAAGCTCAAGAAGCCGAAACACTGCCGCCTCCGCCGCTTCCTTTGTGCCTTTGCGTCTTTGCGGTTAAATCACATTCCCCCGATGCACATTCTGCCCACACGCACCGCCTCAGCCGCCGCCAACATGGCCACGGACCTGATGCTACTGGATGCGTATCCAATAATGGATACACCGCGCTTTCGGCACTACGGGTGGAGCGGCCCGGCGTGGAGCTTCGGGCTGTCGCAGGCGTTTAACCAAACCCACGAGCACATCCTCGCCCGAGGTGCCCAACTCGTACGCCGCCCCACCGGCGGCGGCCTCGTCGGGCACCTCGACGACTGGACCTACGCCCTCGTCGTCCCGCCGGGCGGTCGCGGCTACCGCGACGGCCCCGCCGCGCTCTACCGGCTGGTCCACGAGCAAATCGCCGCCGCCTTTGCCGCGCAGGGGCTGGCCTGCGGCCTGCACACGGTCAAAAGCGCCGACGGCCTGCACGCGGTCTGCTTCGAACAACCCGAGCAACATGACCTCACCCTCCCCGGCGGCGAAAAAATCGCCGGAGCCGCCCAGAAGCGCACCCGCAACGGCCTCCTCGTGCAGGGCAGCATCACCCGCCGCCTGCCCGTATCCATAAACTGGATACAGTTTGCCGACGACTTCACCGGCGCCCTGTCACAGCTTTTCAATACGACCCCGACGCCCACCCCCTGGCCCGACTGGGACGAACAACGCCTCGCCCGCGAAACCGCCCGCTTCGCCTCCGATGCGTGGACCAGGAAACGTTCACACTAGCTGTTTTTCCTGGGCTTGTGCAGCCCGGACCCGCCCCCGGTTGCACCCGGAAGCGATGAGGGACGCTACCCCTTCGGCACTGCGTGCCTACTCCAAGGTATGCGCTCATAAAATGGTGGCGACCCAGTTTTGATACTCCTCAGCGTTTGTTGAAAAGAGCCGTGCTTTTTTCAACAAACGCTGACGCGATACGCAGTATCGAAAGTGCAGGCTATGCCTGCTGCGGGTCTGGGCTGCACAAGCCCAGTATCCCCCCTCCCTCCCTATCTCTATCCCAACCGGAGGACGGCAACGTTTTCGATGTGGCGGGTTTGCGGAAAGAGGTCGAAGGGCTGGACTTCCTCCAGGGTGTAGCCGCCGGTGAGGAGCATTTTCAGGTCGCGGGCCTGGGTGGAGGGGTCGCAGGAAACATAGACCACGCGGCGCGGGCCGAGCGCGAGCAGTTGCCGGATAAAGGCTTCGTCGCAACCGGCACGGGGCGGGTCGATAATCATGGCGGTTTCGTCGCCGGGGAAGTTGATGGCGGAAAAGATCGACTCGGCCTCGCCGATGTAGAACTCGGCGTTCTTAATGCCGTTGATGGCGGCGTTGGCGTTGGCCCACTTTACCGCACTGGCGTTGACCTCGACCCCGGCCACGCGCTCGAAGCGCCGCGCCCCGCACAGCGCGAAGACCCCGACCCCGCAGTAGGCGTCTACCAGGTAACGCACACCGTCGATACAGGCGCGCTCCATCACAAAGTCCACCAACTCGGGCAGGATAAAAGGGTTGTTCTGGAAAAAATCGCCCGCCAGAAATTGAAACACAACCGGCCCGATTTTCTCGGTCACGGAGGCGTTGTTGTCCGTGGTCACGCCATCCAGCGTGTGCCGCAACAGGAGCGTACCGCCTTTTTTCAGCTTGGCCGAACGCTCCCGGATACGCTTGCGCTCGGTCGGCAGGGCCTCGTTGATCGCCTCAGTGGCAATGGGGCAAGCGGGTACATCGACGATGCGGTTGCGCTGCCCCTGATGGAGAAACCCGATGGGCATCTCGCGCTTCGGCGTGGCGGCTTCGCCGGGCTTTGGCTTAAAGGGCTTCGGGTAGTGCGGGGTCAGCTTGGAGCGGTAGTGGTACTCGCGCGGGGAGCCGTGGGTCGGGTTGACCGGATGGGTAATCCCGGCCAGGCGCACGAGCAGTTCCGAGACTTGCTGGCGCTTCCACTCACGCTGCGCGGCGTAACTCATGTGCTGGTACTGGCAACCGCCACAGGTTCCGAACAGCGGGCAAAGCGGGTCCACCCGCTCGGGCGAAGGCTCGATAATTTCCAGCAGGTCGGCGTCGGAGTGCTGTTTGTGGTTGCGGTAAACACGCACGCGCACGCGCTCGCCGGGGAGCGCGAAGGGCACCATCACGACCCAGCCGTTGACGCGCCCGAGGCCGGAGCCGAGGTTCGTCAGTGTGTCCACGCGCAGTTCCAGCTCCTCGTGATAGGCGAAGGGCTCGGGCTTGAAGTTCTTCGGGGCCTGAGGCGAAGTCATAACAGTCAGGGTCGGTTATATTCACGCCCGCCCCCGCCGCGTCAAAGCAAATGCAGCAGCAGCAGGACAGAGTCCTGCACCTGTGATCCTCCGGATCACTGATGCCTCCGCTCGGAGCTGCGGCATGGAATGCGGCTCTTGCCGCCAACACAAACGAACTTCCCCTCCCCCCGGTTTCCCAGACTACTGAGTAAAATCTGGACCCCACCTTATCGTTGCGTCAAATTACACGGTCTAGCCATTTCCGACGTTTTCCCAAGCTATGCCCGTGACCGAAATCACCTCGCGCCAGAACCCCCGGCTCAAACAAACCATGCGCCTGCACGAACGCAAGGGCCGCGCCGCCGCCGGACAATTTCTCGTCGAGGGACGGCTGGAGCTGGAGCGCGCCCTCCGGGCCGGGCTCACCTGCGCCGAGAGCTGGCAATGCCCGGAGCAGGCCGGGTACGATTCCGCGTTGGCCGGGCAACTGGCCACGGCAGCGGCGGAAACCTTCCGTGTTCCCAAGTCGGTTTTTGAAAAACTCTCCCGCCGTGAAAATCCGGACGGGCTGGCCGCTGTCTTTACCGCGCCCGAAATCGCCCCCGACGCCCTCACCCTCAAGCCCGCCCCGCTTATCGTCGTGCTAGAGGGTGTGGAAAAGCCGGGCAACCTCGGCGCAATCATCCGCAGCGCCGAAATTGCCGGGGCCGACGCCGTCATCGTCAGCGGTGGGGCCGACCTCTATAACCCGCACGTCATCCGCAATTCGCGCGGGCTGGTCTTCACCTTTCCCGTGTTGGCAATGGAACCCGAGGCCGCCCACGCCTGGCTGGCCGCCCACGGAATCAAGCTCTACGCCACCACCCCGGCAGCCACGCTCCCGCACTGGAGCGCGGACCTCGCCGCCCCCTGCGCGCTGCTCATGGGCAGCGAGGCCGAGGGGCTGAGCCCGTTCTGGCTGGAAAAGGCCGACGCATGTATCCAGATTCCACTACAGGGAAGCGGTGACTCGCTCAACGTCTCCGTCAGCGCCGCCGTCGTCCTCTTCGAGTCCGTCCGCCAACGCCAGAGCAGGACATAGTCCTGCACCTGTGATCCTTCGGATCACGGATGCCTTTGCCTGGGGCAAAGGCATGGGAGCGGATACATTTTCCGCTCTCATCATCTGGACGCGAAAGTCTAACGAGACGCGGCTTCGGTCGCGTCAACCATACCCGAGCGAGAGTTTTCCAAGGGTGACGCCGATAGCCAATCAATGTGCAGGCGATAAGAATAGTTCGTATCGTCCCACGAGATATCTTTTCCGTTAACCACCAGATGCTGCAACTGCGGCTTGGGCGATTTCACTCTCATATCGGATCGAAAAAGGATAACCGCATAATCCAAGGGCTCCTCCCCAGTAAACTGAATCCACTCTGCCCCCATAGGCAGCAAATCAGGTCCCGATCGGTCGACACCCGAAACGACTTTAATCTCCCCGAACTCAAAGGGGATGGCCTGTATTTCCCGCTCTTCGTAGCGATGCCCATGAAAAAAAGCTCCTCCCCAGTAGCTGAGTACGCAAAGGAGAAAAACGGCGATAAATTTACCCACTTTCTTCATGACATCCAATCCTCAACCAGTTCATCCAAACCCGCTTCGGTCGAGACTTCGGACGCGTAGCCGAGGTCGCGACGGGCGGCGGAGATGTCGTACCAGTGGTCCTTGGACAGCTCGACCGCGACGAAGCGCGTCATGGCCGGTTCGCCCGGCAGGCGGAATTTTTCGTAAATCCACTCCAGCGCCCGGCCCGCGCGGTAGGCCGTGCGGGCGGAGATGCGGCGCTTGACGACCGGCTCGCCCAAGCGCGAGAGCAAGTTGTTGATCCAGTCCCACAGGACGACCGGCTCGCCCTGTGAGAGAAAATACGCCCGCCCGGCGGCGGTGCCCTTTTCCAGCGCGTCAAAGGCCAGTTCGTGAGCGAGGGCGGCGTTTTTGACATGGGTGATGTCCACCCGGTTCGTGCCGTCGCCGACGATGCGCAGGCGACCCCGGCGGGCGCGGTCCACCAGACGCGGGACAATGTGCGGGTCGCCCACGCCCCAGATCAGATGCGGGCGCAGGGCGCAGGTCAACAGGCCGTCATGGCCGCTGGCGGCGAGGACTTCGCGTTCGGCTTGCGCCTTGGTTTCGGGGTAGGGGCAGAGCCAGTTTTTCCCGTAGGGCAGCGACTCGTCCGCGCCGGAAAACGCCTCCCCGGTAAAGACCACGCTCGGCGTGCTCGTATAGACAAGCCGTCCCACGCCGTGGCGCACGCAGGCGGCGAGCACGTGGCGCGTGCCCAAGACATTGGCGCTGAAGTACTCCTCACGCGGGCCCCAGACTCCGGCCTTGGCCGCGACGTGGAAGACCGCCTCTGTCCCGGCCACCGCCCGGTCCACCGCCGTCGCGTCGGCGATGTCGCCCCGAACAATCTCGACGCCGCGCTTCTCCAGCTCCGGTTGAGCCGAGCGCCCAAGCACGCGGACCTCCAGTCCGCGCGCCAGCAGCCGCTCCACCACATGGCGGCCGAGAAAGCCGCCGCCTCCCGTGACCAGTACCTTCATAGGGGCGACGGTGGGGAGTGCGGGCTTGCTTGCCAACCTTTTTTCCCAAGCATGGAGCGGATATGGAGAAATCCGCCCGTCCCCTGCCCCGCTGGCCCTTTGCGCTGGCCGTCGCCGTGCTCGCGCTGCTGCCGCTGCTGCCCGCGCTGGAAAACGGCTTCGTCTGGGACGACGAGATGAATCTCACCGCCAACGAGCACTTTCGCGGGCTCGGGGCAGAGCACCTGCGCTGGATGGCCACGAACTTCCACGGCGGGCACTACCAGCCGCTGACCTGGCTCTCCTACGCGCTCAACCACGCCGCCGGCGGCCTGCACCCGCGCGGCTACATCGCGGTCAACCTCGCCCTGCACGCGCTCAACGCCGCGCTTGTTTTTATCCTCTTCACGCACCTGCTCCCTCGCGACGGCCACGAACGCCGACGCCTGGCCTGGGCCGTGCTCGGGGCGCTCTTTTACGCCCTGCATCCGCTGCGGGTCGAGTCCGCCGTCTGGGTGACGGAGCGCCGCGACGTGCTATCGCTGTTCTTTCTGCTACTGAGTCTGCTGGCCTGGCTGCGGGCGCAGGACGGGTCGCACCGGCGAGGGCTTTTTTACGCCTTGAGCCTGCTCACCTTCGCGGCCTCACTGCTCTCGAAAGCCTGGGGCATCGTTTTTCCCGCCGTGCTGCTGATCCTGTATTGGCGGCCGCTCCATCGGCATAGCTGGAAAAAAATCGCGCTGGAGCTGGCCCCTTTCGCCGTGCTCGCGGTCGGCTTCGCCCTGCTGGCCGCCGCCGCCCAATCCGAGGAGGCCATGGCCTCTCTCGATGCCCACGGCTGGGACGCCCGGCTCATGCAGGCGGCCTGGAGCCCGGCTTTTTATCTAGAAAAAACCGCCCTCCCACTCGACCTTTCCCCCCTCTACCTGCTGCGGGGCGACTTCAACCCGTGGTCCCCGGCCATGATCGCCGGGGCCGCCGTCACGGTCGTAATCACGGGGACGTTGATCCTGCGGGCGAGGCGCTTTCCCGCCCTGCTGGCCGGTTGGCTGGTCTTTCTCGTGCTGCTGGCCCCCATCTCCGGACTGGCGCAGAGCGGCTCCCAACTCGCCGCCGACCGCTACACCTACCTGGCCGGTATCGTGCCCGCGCTCGGCCTGGCCGCCGCCGGGCTGTGGGCCAGCCGCCGCTGGCCGCAGCAGAAGAAGCTCTTCGCCGTGGGCATGGTCGTGGTGGTGGCGCTACTGACCTTTGCCACCACGCGCCAGACGCAGGTCTGGGAGAGCGCCGACACCCTCTGGAGCCAGGCCATCGAGGCCGACGAAACCAACTACGTCGCCTACTTCAACCGTGCCACGACCGGCAAACTCGGCGGCTACGAAGGCGCACTGGCCGACCTCGACCGGGCCATCGAACTCGACCCCGGCTACGCCGCCGCCTACGCCCGGCGCGGGGAGATCCGCGTCAACGCCCGGCAGGACGCCGCCGCCCGCGCCGATCTCGACACGGCGATTTCCCTCAACCCGGCTCCCGCCCAGCCCTACAACAACCGGGGCATCCTCAACCTGCGGGCCGGAAAAACCGCCAAGGCTGAAGCCGACTTCGGAGACGCGCTGGAGCGTGACCCGGAGCTTTACGAAGCCTATGTCAACCGGGGCCTGCTTTATCACCAGCAGGGCAAATCCACCGCCGCGCTGGCCGACTACGGCGCCGCCCTCGCGCTCCGCCCCGACGTGTGGCAGGTGTATTTTAACCGGGGTCTACTCCTGGCCGAGACCGGCCAGACCGAGGCGGCCATTGAAGATTTTACCCACGCGCTCTCACTCAACCCCGACTTTGCCGGAACATACGAGCAGCGGGCCTTACTCTATAGAAAGCTGGGGCAGACCAAAGCTGCCGAGGCTGACCTCGCAGCCGTCCGTCGCCTGACAACCCTGCCCTGACCCACCCAGTTCTCTTTCATGCGATTACTTCCCTCTCACCTGATACTCGCGCTCGCCTGCGCTTCGACTCTGCCCACGCTCCACGCCGTCCAGGATCTGGGCGGCGGATTCTGTCTCAACGACAACTCCGCCCAAGTCGAGACAACCGCAACCACGACCGAACTCGCCAACCGCCTCGGCTCAGTGGTCTTTCCGGGGGAGGAAAAAATCATGCTGACGATTATCGGCCTCACCGAGGCCGACAAGGCAACGGCGAAGTCCGAAGCCGCCCTCGGCCAGCGACAACGAAAAATCTCTGCCATGCTGACCGGCAGCCCCTTGAACGAGGTGCAAAAAGTCGCCTTGGGAAAAGAGACGAAAGCCCACTTGGCCGCGCTCGGGCTGAATACCTTCAGTTGCTATACGGCCGGCAGCGGGCAGAATGCCGCCACCCTGTTTGTCAGTAACGACGAAGCCCGGCTACAGGCGCTCTGCGCACCGATGGCCTTCGGTACCAGCCCGCAGACCGCGACCAGCACTCCGCTCAGTACGATTGAGCACTTCGCGAGCGCGCTCGGACTCACGGAAGAAGCGAAAAAGTCATCCGCCCCAAAGTCCACCGACATCCGCCCTGGCACCGCGATCAGTCAAGGTACCGGAACCCCTGATACGACTAAAGCGCTTTTGAAAACTTCTTCGCCAGAGTGAGGCGGTGAATCTTGGCATTGTGGCGCACGTCCACCGGGAAGCGTTGCTCGAAAAAGACCCGTTTGACCGGAGACGTAACCGGGTGCGTGGCGGCGACGGCGAGGATTTTTTTCTCAAAGGCTTGACGGGCGCTGGGCGTGGAGGGGAATTTCCCCGGCTCGGGCTCGATCACGATGGCCGGGACCTGCTTGCCGGGCTGGCCCAGCCCGATGAGCGCGCTGCGGTAAACGTCCGGTTGCCGGTTGAAAATCGCCTCGCAGCAGTCCGTGTAAAGGTCGCCCTGCGCCGTGCGCACGCGCTCGGCCTTACGCCCGCAGAACCAGAGCCGCCCGCGCTCGTCGAAGTAGCCCAGATCGCCCATGCGGTGCCAGATTTTGGCCGGGTCGGCGGGGTCGCTGAGCTTGGCGGCGGCGGTAGCGTCAGGCCGGGCCTCGTAGCTCCTGGTCACGCTCGGGCCGCAGACGGTGATTTCGCCGATCTCGCCCGGCGGCAGGCAAAGCGCGTCCGACATTTGCGCCAGCGGCTCGTCAGTCAGGCGGATAATCCGCGCCTGCATTTCCGGAAAAACCGCCCCCACGCAGGTGCCGCGCCCTTCGTCAGTAAGGGGCTGGGTCTCTTCAAGAACTTCGCGCCCACTGATGGTGGCCACGGGGAGCGCCTCGGTCGCACCGTAGGGGGTATTGATCTCGCCCGCGGGCAGGAGCGGCTTCATCCGGCGGATCAGCCCCGGCGGGACCGGTGCCCCGGCCATCTGGATGCGCCGGACGGAGGGCAAGGTCTTGCCCTCGCGCTCGCAGTAGCGGGCGATCAGGCTCCACAAAGCAGGCGAGCCAAAGCTGTTCGTGACCCCAGCCTTCTGAATGGCCTCGACGATCTTGGCCGGATCGGCGGCGGCGGGCCGGGAGGGATCCATTTCAGGGACCACGGTACACATCCCCAGCGCGGGGTTGAAAAGCGCGAAAACCGGCAGCAGGGTCAGGTCCACCTCGCCCGGCTCGACCCGGTACTGGTTTTTCAAAAGCCGCACCTGCGCCTCGAACATCCCATGCTCGTAGCGGACGCCCTTGGCCGGCCCGGTCGAGCCGGAGGTAAACAAAATCGCCGCCAGGTCGGACGGGGCGGCAACCGCTACTTGCGCATCCGCACTTCTCCCGGTCTCCTTCGCACCGGAGAGCGCCCCGGCAAGCAAGGTCCGCCAGCTCCGGGAGCCGACGGTGATTTTTGAGCGAAAGCGATAGCCACGAAGCAAGAGCGGTGAGAGCCAGGTCGCCGCCGGGATGCCCACCAGCGCCTCGGGCTTACTCTGGCGCACGCAGGCGCGGAAATGCCCCCAGCCCATGCCGGGATCGATCACCACGGGCACAGCCCCGAGCTTGAACAGGGCAAAAACGGTAACAATCAGGTCGAAGCCGGGCTTGACCATCAACAGCACCCGCGTGCCACGGTCAATTCCGCGGGCACGGAGATGAGCAGCCGCCACACGGACACACGCCTTCAGTTGACCGAAGGAAACAGCGTCGAAGCGCAGCTCACCCTCGCGCCGATGCGGCAACTTGACCGCAGGCGCATCCGGGGCAGTCTCGGCAGCCAGCGCCAGATAGCGAGCGACATTGGCGTTGCCAATTGCCATCGGCGGGGCCTCGGGCCGTCAGGAGCCGGGCTTAGTAATCAGCGACGACGATCGTGCCCCAAAGGAGGCTCAGATTGTCACCGGAGATGTTCTTGCGCGGGTAGAGCTCGTCCGTGTGAACGTTGAAATTATCGTCCCGGAGCTTTTTGTAGGAACCGGGCTCGTAGCTGACGAAGCCGGCGGCATTAAAATCCTGATTTGCGCGGGCGTAGGCGGGGTGAACGCCTTCCGGCACGTTGCTGCAGCCAGAGAAAACCAGCGCGAACAGGGCGGAAGTACCAACGAGGAGGGAAGCAGAAGACTTTTTCATGTACTTAGTGTGAAAGGTCAGTTGACGTGAATTTAGGTAACACTTCAAGTATAAATTTTCCGTCTAAATTGCGCCAAAGCCTTAATTTCCGCTTCTGGCCGTGCTTTTCGGGACCGTCACGCTGCGGATCACCCAACTGATCTGCTGAATGGTGTAGGGCTTCTGGATCGTTCCGGTAAAGCCGTATTGGGCGGGATTGAGCAGGACAGGGTTATTCGTGTAACCGCTGGTGACGATGCTCCTGAGGTGCGGATAACGGGGCTTGAGCCGCTCGACCACCCCGCACGCACCGAGGCCACCGGGGACGGTCAGGTCCGCGATCAGGACATCGTAGGGATTCCCGGCCTGCTCCGCCTCCTCGAAGAGACGGACGGCTTCCTCCCCATCGGCGGCAAAGGCGACCTCGTAGCCCAGGTGCGTGAGCATGTCTCCGGCAATTTGCCGGATCATCTTCTCATCGTCCATGAGCAGGATGCGCCCCTTGCCGTGGTAGAGCTTCTGGTCCGGCTCCTCCACCTGGACGGCCCCGCTGGGCAGAGCGGGCAGGTAAAAGACAAAGGTCGTGCCGACGTCCGGGGTAGAATCAACCAGGATATGCCCATCGTGGTTTTTGACGATGGAGTAGCTCGTGGCCAGGCCGAGGCCGGAACCGGTCTTCTTCGTCGTGAAGTACGGGTCGAAGATGCGGGCCAGGTTTTCGGGCGGAATGCCCGGCCCGTTGTCAGCGACGACGATTTTTACATAAAACCCCGGCTCAAGCGGGATCGACGGCTCGGCCCCCAGCTCGGTGTTTTCGGCCCGGATCTCAATGCGCCCGCCCTTTTTCATCGCCTGGGTGGCGTTGATGAGGAGGTTGTTAATGACCTGGGCGATCTGCCCCTCATCCACCTCGACCGCCCAGAGGTCGGCGGGCACATTGAGCTGGCAGCGGCAGTTCGAGCCGCTCAGGATGAAACCCGAAGACTCGCGGATGAGGTCATGCAGCGAGGTCCGCGTCTTGACCGGCACCCCGCCCTTGGAAAAGGTCAGCAACTGCTGGGTCAGATCCCGTGCGCGCATGGCTGCCTTTTCCGCCGACTTGAGGATGGAAAAGAGCTGGTCACCCTGCTCGCAGCGGTTGCGGGCCAGCGAGATGTTACCGAGAATCCCGGTCAGGATGTTGTTAAAGTCGTGGGCAATCCCCCCGGACAGCAGCGCGATGGACTCCATGCGCTGGTTTTTCTGGAGTTCGCGCTCCAGGCGCACCTGATTGGTGATGTCGGAAAAAACCAGCACGCAACCGGTGATCCGCCCTCGCCCATCGAGAATTGGCGAGAGCAGGAAGTTCACTTTGCGCTCGATCCCCTCGGCGGTAACCAGCAGCCGGTCGGCCAGCGGCCCGACGGCCTGCCCGCTGCGGAAAACCCGCTCCAGCGGCAAGGGATTCTCCGTCTTTTCTTCGGCGTCGAGCAGCCGGAAAATCTCCTTCAACGGACGTCCCCGCACCGACTCCAAGCGGCGGCCGATCAGGCGTTCGCCCTCGCGGTTAACGAAGTCCACCGCACCGTGCACATCCGTGGTGATGACCCCCTCCCCGATGGAACTGAGGGTGACGGAGAGCTTCTCCCGGTCCAGATCGCGCCGGGCCTGCTCCGAGCGGCTGTCCGAGAGGTCGCGCAGCACAACGGCCCATTCGGACGACTCCCTCTGCGGCTCCAGTAGTTGCGCCTCGACCCAGATTTCGCCGCCGTCGGGACGGGCAAAAAGCAGTTCGCGGCTCCAGGGTTGGCGGCGGGAGAGCGCGGCAGCAATTTCTGCCAGCGCGGTACAGGAGGACGCCCCCAGGTTGAGGGCGTTTTCGAGCGGTCCCTGCTCCAATCCGGTCAGACGGGCCCAGGCCGGATTAACGTAGTCCACGGCAAAGCCCACCTCCGCTTCCACGGAGTGTCTGACGATAGCGATAGCGACATCCAGGCGATCCGCCAGCAGACGGAGCGTTTCATATCCAGGATCTCTTGGCATGAATGCAGGTATGTTGGCCGCGCCCGGTCAAGAGGTTACAGGTTTGAACGGGAGCGGCGGAGGAGACCACGCGGTGGCTTCCGTCAGCTAATAAATTAATACTCGGCAAGAGTGCCAGAAGAAAAACCGTCTGCATATGCAAAAAAGAAGGCCCGCAACCCTCCCAACTCCGAAGGCCGATGAGACTTGACCCGGCGGGCCGGGCTTTCATGCTGGTCCGCTTATGGCCACCGATAACGCCTCCACCCCCACGATGGACACCCTGATCGCCCTGTGCAAACGGCGCGGTTTCGTTTTCCCGTCTTCGGACATCTACGGCGGCTACAACGGCTTTTTCGACTTCGGGCCGCTCGGCGTCGAGGTGAAGAACAACATCAAGCAGGCCTGGTGGAAGGACTTCGTCCACCGCCGCGACGACATCGTCGGCCTCGACTCCACCATCATCATGCACCCGAAGATCTGGGTCGCCTCCGGCCACGTCGGCGGCTTCTCCGACCCGATGGTGGACTGTAAGGAGACCAAGCTGCGCTACCGTGCCGACCAGCTCTTTTTCCAGGAGTTCACCTTCACGCCCGACGGGGAGGGTGACGCCATGAACCACTTCGTCGTCGTAGTGGAAGCCGACGACATGAACACCGCCCTGGCCGAGCGCGCCTCCAAGGTCGCCCGCCTCCTGGGCAAGCAGGCCGAGGGCAAGGTCCGGGCCGCCCCTGCCGACGGTGCCGCCGTGATCGAGTTCACCGAGTCCACCGCCGAGCAGCGCGAAGCCGCCTTCGGCCCCGACGCGACCACCGCCGGCACCCTGACCGAGCCGCGCGACTTTAACCTCATGTTCGAGACGAAGGTCGGCCCGCTGGCAGACAAGTCCGCCACCGCCTACCTGCGCCCCGAAACCGCTCAGGGGATTTTTGCCAATTACCGCAACATCGTGGACACGGGCCGGGTCAAGGTGCCCTTCGGCATCGCCCAGGTCGGCAAGGCCTTCCGCAACGAGATCACCCCGCGCAACTTCCTCTTCCGCTCGCGTGAATTCGAGCAGATGGAGATCGAATACTTCATCCAGCCCGACGCCGACTGGAAGACTCTCCACCGCGAGTGGATTGACAAGTGCATTGACTGGCTCGTCTCCATCGGCCTGCCCCGCGAGGGCATCGGCGAGGATGTCCACCCCGCCCACAAGCTTTCCCACTACTCCAAGGGCACGACCGACCTGACCTTCCGCTTCCCGCACGGGGTGCAGGAGCTGTGGGGCATCGCCTGCCGCGGCGACTTCGACCTGACCCAGCATCAGGAGCACTCCGGCAAGTCGATGGAGTACTTCGACGAGCAGCAGAAACAGAAGTACATCCCGCACGTGATCGAGCCTTCGCTCGGCGTGGACCGGACCTTCCTGGCCGTGCTCGCGGCCGCCTACTGCGAGGACGAGATCCCCAACGACAAGGGCACGCCCGAAAAGCGCAGCGTGATGAAGTTCCATCCGCGCATCGCCCCCTACAAGGTCGCCGTCTTCCCGCTGGTCAAGAACAAGCCCGAGCTGGTCGAGCACGCCCGCAAACTCTACGAGCGCCTGCAAAACCGCTGGAATGTCTTCTGGGACGTGTCCGGGGCCATCGGCCGCCGCTACCGCCGCCAGGACGAGATCGGCACGCCCTTCTGCGTCACGGTGGACTTCGATACCATCGAGCAGGGCACCGGCGTCACCGTCCGCGACCGCGACACCACCCAGCAGATCCGCCTCTCCGAAGACGAGTTGTTCAACTACCTCTCCGAGAAGATCGACGGGTAAGGAAAAGGCAACCCCTTCCTTACCAGCTAACCCCATCTGACTTGCCACAGATTTAGTGTTGACATTGTGCATTTTACATCTAATTTGTTAGATGTGGCCCGAGATATCAAACACCTTTACCGCCCCAAAATCCCACAATATCAGTTGCATGATACCCACATAGCAAAGTGGAGCATTCCAACATTATCTGAGGGACACGTACCTTTCCCTAAGAAGCTGATACGATGCATGCACCGCATACTGACTTGGGATGGTGCGCTCCAAGACATGTCGGTGCTATTGGCGGTAATTGACTATATCCGCCCCGATAAAAACGCTGTCCCAAGCATCGAATATGTCGCTTATGTATCAGGCCTCAGCATCAAAGAGACATCTGAAAGCTTAAAAAGATTATCTCAAAATGGCCTCATAACGATCGAAGAAGTTAATGATCGTTTAAAGATAGATACTACCCCCCTATTGCGTGCTATTGAATTGGCGGCAGAAGCCTACGACACAAAGCCAACAGATACCTGCGAAGAGAAAGCATGGCAATGAGGTGGAAATACCACATCGATAAGCGAGCTATCAGCGACCTAGAGAAGTTAGGAACACCTGCAGCAGAGCGTATCTTCAGTTATCTGGAAAAAAGAATGGCAACAGACACGGATCCTAGACGCTTTGGCAAACCCCTCAAAGGTGGGCTGAAGGGGCTCTGGCGCTACCGCGTCGGTGATTATCGTATTATCAGCCAAATCAAGGACGACGAGATGATGGTTCTAATCATAAAGGTCGGACACCGTCGAAACATCTACGGCTAGCCATCCCAGTAAATCCAGCTTGCAGAAAGTCCAATTTCGTGCGATTTTTTATGTATGTTGACCGTACAACTTAATTCCAGAGCCGAAGCGCAATTGCAGCGTCTTGCCAAGAAATCAGGCCGTACGGTAGACGAATATGCCCGCGAAGCGCTTCTCCAGCACTTGGAAGATTTGGACGACATCCGCGAAGCGACCGAACGCTTAAAAGAGCCAAGTCAAATATTTTCCCTTGAAGAGGCCAAGCGCCAACTCAGTCTATAATACTTGCCCAGAAGAGGAGGCCAGGTGCCGAGTCCTCTTTATACTGCTCCAGCGGGTGTAACCCGCCGCCAGTCCACCAGTTCCAGCCGGGGGGAGCGGTGGCCGTTCCAGACGTTCCAGGTGAAGCGGACGGCAAGGTCGATGGGCTGGCCGGTGGGGGGCGGATTGGTGGCCCCGTTCCAGGCGATGCCCTTGATCTGGCGGCCGTTGCCGCCGGTCAGTTCGAAGCGCAGGTGCTTTTGGGCAAAGACTTCCGGGCGGCGCGAAAGGACCGCACCCTTGAGGCCGAGCACGGGCTCGGGGTTTTCCTGCCCGTAGGGGCGGAGGCGGTCGAGTTCGCCCAGCAGGCGCTCGCCGAGGTCGCCGGGCTTGATCCAGGCGTCGATGGTCAGACTGGGCTCGGGCGGGGCTTCGGAAAAAAGCTTACCCACGGCCTCATTAAAGGCGGCCCGGAACTCCGGCAGGCGGTCTTTGGCGAGGGTGATGCCCACCGCCATGCGGTGGCCGCCCCACTCCTCCAGCAGGCCGTCGCAACCGTGCAAAATCTCCTGCAAATCTACTTCGGGGATGCTCCGGCCCGAGCCGCGCAGCAGGTCGCCGTCCTGACTCAGGACAATGGCGGGCCGGTAAAAGCGGCGGGCCAGACGGCCAGCGACAATCCCGACCACCCCCGGGTGCCAGTCGGCCCCGGCGGCGACGAGCCCGGCGGGAATATTCTCCTCGGAAAAATCCGCCACGGCGGCGTCGAAAACATCGCGCTCGATGGCCTGGCGTTCGCGGTTGAGCGCGTCGAGTTCGGTGGCGGCGGCAACGGCACGGCCCCGTGATTCGCTTAAAAGCATTTCCACCGGCAGGGCGGCGTCGGCCAGACGGCCTCCGGCATTGAGGCGCGGCCCGAGGCGGTAGGCAACGTCGGCGGCACAGATCGGGTGCTCCTTGACCAGCCCCGAAACCTCCAGCAGCGCGGACAGACCGGTCCGGCGGCCCGAGGCGAGCTGTTGCAGCCCTTCGCGGGCAAAGATGCGGTTCTCGCCGCGCAGGGGGACGAGGTCCGAGATCGTGCCCAGCGCCACCAGGTCGAGCGAATACTTGAGCTTGAGGTCGAAGGCGCGCGGGTCGTTGAGCTGGCGCAGGCGCTTGACCAGCGCGTGCACGAGCTTGAAGACCAACCCGGCGGTGCACAATTCGCGGGCGGCCTCGTCGCCGGGGCCGGGGTAGAGCTTCGGGTTGACCAGCAGGCAGTCGGCGGGAACGGCTTCCTTGGACTCGTGGTGATCGACGATGATAACGTCAATCCCCCGGGCCCGCAGGCGGGCCACCTCGGCCACGGAATTGGTGCCGCAGTCCAGCGCCACCAGCAGGTCCGGCGGGGTACCGGTCAGGACGCGGTCGAGCATGGACTCGCTCAGGCCGTATCCCTCCTCCAGCCGCCGGGGAACCCGGTAAACCGGATCGGCCCCGAAGTGACGCAGCATGCTGACCAGCAGCGCGGTGCTGGTCATGCCGTCCACATCGTAGTCGCCGATGACGAGAATGTCCTCGCCCTCCCGAATTGCGACCAGCAGCCGCTCGACCGCCTCGGAGATGAAGCTCAACTCCTCGGGGTCGCGCAGGTGGCGCAGGCGCGGATCAAGGAAGGCGGCGGACGGTCCGGTCCGCTCCAGCCGGGCGGCCAGGAGCGCGGCCAGCACGCCGTCCACCCCGTGCTCCGAACGCAGCAGGCGCACTGCCGATTCCGGAGGCGGGGTGAAAGACCAGCGCATGGACAAGGGGATCAGGACTTGGCCTCGGACTCGGCGTCGCGGGCCCGGCGGGTGGTCGTTTCCCACTCGTAGGTCGGGCGCGTCAGGTGGCGTTCGGTCACGTGCTTGCGGTTGCCTTTGTGCCACCAGTAGAAGACCGGGCTGGCGATGAAGATCGACGAGAACGTACCGGTGATAATCCCGATGATGAAGATCAGCGCGAAGTCCGTGACCACGCCCGCTCCAAAGATGTACAGCGCGAGCGCCGCCAGCAGGGTGGTGACGGAGGTCAGCAGGGTACGCGAGAGGGTGCGGTTGATAGCGTAGTTGCAGACATCGAACAGCGTCATGTCCGGGCGCAGGTCCAGCTCCTCACGGATACGGTCGAAGACGACGATGGTGTCGTTGATCGAGTAACCGACGATCATGAGGATCGCCGCCACCATCGGGGCGGTAAACTGCCCGCTGCCAATCCCGAAAAACTGCCCCACGATGACAAAGATCCCGATCGACATGAGCACGTCGTGGACAGTCGAAACCACGGCCCCGACCCCGTAACCGAGTTCGAAGCGCAGCGCCACGTACAGGAGGATACCGGCCAATGAAACCAGGATCGAGAGAATGGCGTTGAAGGTAATTTCGTCGCTGACGGTCGCCCCGACCGCGCTCTCGCTGACCTTGACCAGTTGCGCATCGGGGAAAGCTTTTTGCATGGCGGCAACCACCTGGTCAACGCGCCCTTCCTCCAGGTCCACCTGGAGCTTAAGCCGTTCCTTATCGCTGCCGAGCATGCTGAGGTAGCCGGGCTGGATTTCGCCCAGATCGGGATTGGCATCGGCCAACTGCTCGATCTCGGTCAGGCCTGGCTTGCTGGCCTGCTCGAAATCCATCGTCACTTCGACGCCGCCCCGGAAGTCGATCCCGAGAATGTGCTCGCGGTGCGTCCAAATAACAACCACCCCGGCCAGCACGATCAGCCACGAGCAGATGAAGGCCGGACGGCGGTAGGCCAGGAAAGTGAACTTCGCCTTTTCCAGCAGGCTGAAGGGCGAAACCGACTTGAGCAGATTCAGGCTGACAAGTATTTCCAGCATGAAGCGGCTCACCACCAGCGCACCGAACATGGAGGCGCCGATACCGATGGCCAGCGTCACCCCGAAGCCCTTGACCGGACCAGCCCCGAGCCAGATCAGGATGGCGGCGGTCAACAGCGTGGTGATGTTCGCGTCAATAATGGTCGAAAAGGCCTTGGCATAACCGCCGGCGAGGGCGTTTTTCATGTTCTTGCCCGCCGAAAGCTCTTCGCGCATACGCTCGAAGATGAGGATGTTCGCGTCCACGGCCATCCCGATGGTGAGCACGAGCGCGGCCACCCCCGGCAGGGTCAGGGTGCCCCCGACGCTCATGAGAACGCCGAGCACGACGATGACGGACAGTCCGACCGATGCGACCGAGACGATACCCGCCAGCAGGTAGTAAAGGATCATGAAGACCACGACCGCTCCGGCACCCAGCAGGGCGGCCTCGATGGAGGAGTCGCGGGCGTCGGCGGCCAGCGTCGGGCTGACGACGTACTTTTCACCCACCTCCAGTTCGAACTTGAGCGGGTTGTTGAGGACATTGGCCAGTTCCTGGGCCTCAAGCTGGGTAAAGGTGCCGGTGATGCGGGCGGAGCCGCCGGTGATGGGCTGGCCGTTGTTCAGGCCGAGGGCGCTGTAGAGCTTGCCGTCGAGCACGATGGCCATCTTGCCCGAGCCAAGGGCGTTGCGGGCCTTGTCCTCGGCCGCAATCTTGCGGGTCATGTCCGCGAAGACATCGCCGCCGTCGCTGGTCATGTTAAGGAGAATCTCGTAGCCACCGTACTGGCCCTGGATCGGGAAGGCACGGTCCACGATTTCGCCGGTGGCCTCGGGGATGATTTTGACAAAGTAATGCTCCTCAATCGGGTTGCCCTCGCGGTCGGTGTCTTCGATGACCATCTCCTCGAAGCCGAGCGGAGCCTGCACGCCGGGACCGGGCACGATGTCGCGGTGCACGAGGCGGAACTCCAGGTGGGCCGGTTTCTTGAGTGCGTCGGCGGCTTCGGGGTTCTTTTCCAGGTCGAGTCCGGGCAGTTGGACTTCGATCTGGTTATTACCGACCGGGCGGATGATCGGCTCGGCCACGCCCAGGCCGTTGACACGGCTCTCCATGATGCGGACGGCCTCCTTGAGCTGGGCGCTGGCGACCTGATCGTTCTCGGGCTGGTCCTTGAGCTTGAGCGTGAAGGCCACGCCCCCGGCCAGATCGAGGCCCTTGCGGAGCTTGCCGCGGGACTCCTCGTAGAGGACGTTCATGATGACGTCGTTGCGCTTGTCCTGATTCTTGACCAGCACGAGGTCAACATCCGGGTAGAACTTGTGGTAGAGGTCCACCTTCTCGGCCTTGGCCTGTTCCTTGATCGCCAGAAACAGCGGCGTGGTGTCGTTCACCCGCTCCTCGGCCCGCTCAAGAAAGGCCTGGTAGTCGGCCTGGTTGGCGGTGGCGCGGGTCAGGATGAACTCGTCAAAGTCCTTGTCCTCCATCGGGAGGAGGTTGAGCACGGCCCAACCGACGATAACAACGCTGAGGATCAGTTTCCAGATGATGGAACTTTTCATGGGGAAAGAAGGTGGCGGAGCGTTTTCTTACTTGGCCTGCTCGGCCGGGACGGTCGGCTGGATGTCCTTGCCCTCGTCGCCGGGGGCCAGCACGCTGGTGACGAAGTTCTTGGCCAGTTCAGCCTTGGTGCCGTCCACCAGCTTGATCACAAGGCGGTCGCTCTTGACGTTGGAGATGGTGGCGTAGAGCCCTCCGTTGGTCACGATGCGGTCGCCGATCTTGAGGGCTTCGATGCGCTTCTGGTGCTCCTTCTGCTTCTTGCGCTGCGGGGCGATGACCAGAAAGTACATCCCGCCGAACATCAGAATGAGAATCAGAAAGGTACCCCCCATGCCGCCGCCGGGTTGATCGGTGGCCGCCTGGGCAAGTGCGGTAATAAATGCGGTTGTGCTCATGATTTAAATTCAGGAAAACCGTCGAGGTAAGAGCAGCGCCCCCCAAAAGGCAAGAGGATTGTCAAGCCCTCCGGCCTCTCCCGGCCAATGGCCAAACGCCCCCGCAGCCGGAACGGACGAAGCCGCGACGATAGAGACGAACCGCGCCTGCTCCCCCGCCCCGCACGCCCGGCGACCTTCACGCACCGCAGCAGCACAGGCGCGGGACGGGATTGGCGGGACGGATTCTGTCACTCCCCGGCCCCGCCGAAACCGGAAGTTTACACTTCCGAGTGCCTGCGGCCTTGATTCGCCGGAGAAATTGCACTAGCGGATGGGCTTGCAAAACGGTGAGCAGGATAACTGGTCGGCCTCATCGGCCGACGCCTACTACGGCTTTTCACGCTGGGGAAAGGGACACTTCTCCGTCGATCCCGACGGGGCGCTCTGCGTCCACCCCATGGCTGACGCGCGCAAGATCCGCCTGACGGACGTGCTCGAAGAGGCCCGCCAGATGGGCCTCTCGGCCCCGCTGACCATCCGCGTGCAGGATTTACTGCGGCGGCGGGTCGTCGAGCTGAACGAGGCCTTTGGCGCCGCCATCGAGGCCGAACAGTATGAGGGGCGCTATCAGGGGGTCTTCCCGATCAAGGTCAACCAGTTGCGTGAGGTCGTGGACGAAATCCTCGACGCGGGCAAGCCGTGGCACTTCGGCCTGGAGGCCGGGAGCAAGCCCGAGCTGCTCATCGCCCTGGCCATGCTCCAGACCAAAAACGCCCTGCTCGTGTGCAACGGCTACAAGGACGCCGACTACATCCGCCTGGCCATGCTCGGCACCCGCCTGGGCAAAAAAGTCGTCGTCGTGATCGAGCAGCCCTCCGAGGCGGACATGATTATCCAGCTCTCGCGCGAGACGGGTGTGACCCCGATCATCGGCCTGCGCCTCAAGCTCAGCACCACCGGCGAGGGCCGCTGGTCCACCTCCAGCGGCGACCACGCCAAGTTCGGCCTCTCGGCCCCGGAGCTGGTCTCGGTCGTCAAAAAACTCCGCCGGGCCGGGCTCAAGGATTTTATCCAGCTCGTGCATTTCCACATCGGCTCGCAGGTGCCGAGCATCATTACCTTGAAAAAAGCCGTGGTCGAAGCCGCCCGCTTCTACTGCGAACTGCACCGCATGGGGCTGCCCATGAAGTACCTGGACTGCGGCGGCGGCCTCGGGATCGACTACGACGGCTCGCGCAGTAACTTTGACAGCTCGGCCAACTACTCCCTCCAGGAGTACGCCCGCGACATGGTGTTCAACATCAAGAGCGTGTGCGAAAGCTCCGAGGTGCCCGTGCCCGACATCGTGACCGAGAGCGGCCGGGCACTCGTTGCCCTGCACTCGATCCTGATCGTCGAGGTGGTTGACAACATCGCCAAAAACGACGAGCCCGCCGACATCTCCAAGCGCAAACGCAAGCCCCGCGAGCCGCAAGTGCTCAAGGACTTGCGCGAAATCCTCGACGGCGACGAACACTGGACCCCGCTGGAGCGTTTTCATGACGCCCAGCAAAAAAAGGAGGAGGCGCAGTCACTGTTCAGCCTCGGCTACCTCGACCTGGAAAGCCGCGCCGAGACCGAGCGCCTCTACTGGGAAATCTGTCGCCGCCTGCGCACCGCCACCAGCGTGCGCGGCTACGTGCCCGAGGAACTGGCCGAACTCAACGCCACCCTGGCCGAGCAGTACGTGTGCAACTTTTCCGTCTTCCAGTCCCTGCTCGACCACTGGGCACTGGACCAGCTCTTTCCCATCGCCCCGATCCACCGGCTCGACGAGGAGCCGACCGTCGAGGCCACGCTGGTGGACATCACCTGCGACTCCGACGGCAAGGTGAACCAGTTCATCGACCTGGAGGACGTCAAGCAGTCCCTGCGTCTGCACCCGCTCGAACCCGGCAAGCCCTACCACCTGGGCGTGTTCCTGGTCGGGGCCTATCAGGACATCATGGGCGACCTGCACAACCTCTTCGGCCGCGTCAACGAGGTCCACGTCTTCCTCGAAGACGACGAGGAGGACGGCTACTACATCGAGGAAACCATCAGCGGCTTCACCACCGACGAGGTGCTCGGCTTCATCCAGCACAAGGGCTCGGACCTCATCCGCCAGATGAAAAAGCAGATCGACCGCGCCACCCGCAACGACCAGGTCAAGCCCCGCGAAGGCGTCCGCATGCTCAGCCTCTACACCGACCTCATCGGCGAAAAGACTTACCTCAAATCACCGGGCCAGCAGAAAGCCCGCCGCCGCCGCAAGGGGAGTTGATTCTTTTTTTGGGGAAAATCCGTAGATTGGGAAATTTGTAAGTTCGTAGATTCGCGGGCCGGGGGCGCTGAGTGGGCTTGAATGCCGAGTGGATTTGAATCCCACCTGCAAACGTCGTCCCTTTACGAACCTGTAAATTTATAAATTTACGAATTCCCCAAAAATCCTCCCTCCACGGACGGGCTTGCTTTTGCGGGGCGGATGCGGTATCCGGCTGGCATGAAATTCCTCCCCGCCGCCCTGGCCGCGCTTCTGGCGCTGGCTGCCCCCGCTTTTTCCCAGACCGCGCCTGACGCCGACAAAACGGCCCCGGCCAAGGCCCAGCCCGCCGACAGCGAACCCGCCGACAGCCTCGTCAACGATGGCGAGATGCGCCCCTATCTGGGAGGCTGGCTCGGCGAGTACGGCGGTATCTGCGCCTACACCAACGAAGGCCCCAAGCCGGCGGAAGTCTCCGTTCAGGTAAACATCCGGCAGACGATGGAACCTTCTCACATCAGAATTGACACCCCCGCAGACGGAAGCGCTCCCATCATTACCATTTTCATCAACAACTCCCCCACCGCCACCGACGAGCGCATGAAAGTCACGGCGGAAACGCTGGAAATGGCCCCCAAGTACGCCGACCCGGTCTCCTTCGAGGCCAAGCGCATCACCGGCGGCTTTGGCGGCACCGAATCGCTCATCGACGGCGAAATCAAGATCTACCGCATCTCCCTCAACGCCGCCCCCAAGCCCGTCGAAACCTACCGCTTCCGCATCGGCGAGGAGTGAACGGGGAAACGGGCGAACCACGTCTTTCGGCTTTTTATTTTCTGGCCACAGAGCACACAGAGAAGGCACTGAGTGCACAGAGAGGTCGCTCTTTGATTTCTCCCTCTGCGTCTTTGCGCCTCTGCGGTTAAAAAAACAAAAAGTATCCGGGCCGCAGAAACGGAGCGTGCCCGGCACTCGGGCCTATCGGCGACATTCTCCAGCCGTCGCTTTAATCGGCCTTGGGCTTGATGGCCACGTAAGCGCCGAAGCAGGAGTTCTTGTGTAAAACATCGACCTGGGCGAAGCCGACTCGCCGCAGCAGCTCGATTTGAAACGTCATGCCCCGGGGCGAATCCTCGGCCTCGATGTAGTCGAACACCTTTTGCCGGTACTCCTCGCCCCCAAGTGAGCGCAGGTAGTCGCCGTAACGCGCCCACATGGCGGCGTGAACCTGCGGGTCGTCGTGGAAAAATATGTCGCTGACAAAGAGCGCCCCACCCGGGGCCAGCAGATCATAGATCTTTTGAAAGGCCCGGAGCCAGTCCTCGTCGTCGCGCAGGTGGTGGAGCACGGCGGCGGCCACGATCAGGTCGTAATGCCCGGCGGGCAGATCCAGTTCGCGCAGGTCCCCGCAAAAGGTCCGCACCTCCCCCGATTCCTCGGCCCGGACCCGCTCGGCGGCCCGCTCCAGCATGCGGTCGCTCAGGTCGAGCAGGTCGCAGTCCAGCCCCGGCCGGGACCGCAAAATTTTAATCGTGTTGTTGCCTGCCCCGCAGCCGATGTCCAGCAGCGTCCGCGCGCCGGGGACGATCTTCGGCGCGAGGTCCGAAATCAGGTCGAGCATGAGCGGGGCGTCAATCACCGCCTGCTGGCCGGTTTCGAGGTTGGAGAAGCGCTCCACGTCGTTGTCGAAGCGTTCCTTGATCTGCGCGTTGGTAGATTTTTTGTCGAGTGGTGTGCTCATGGGTAAATGGCTAAATGGTTAAAATGGCTAATTGCTATTTTTTACGTCCCCTCGGCCCCACAATAGGTATTCAGAGATCCAAAGAATAAAGCCTCTGCGCGCTCAGTGCCTCCTCTGTGTGCTCTGTGGCCAGAAATATTAAAACCAAAGCGGCAAGCTCAGCCCCACCCCCGCTAGACCGAGGCGGCGCGGCGCTTGCGGGCCTGCGCGTAGAGAACCACCCCGAGCCCGAAGGCGAAGGTCAGCACCGAGTAAAACGTCCCCCGGCTCAGCCCGAGGATCAGGCTGATCCCCTCGTCCGGCTCGCGGAACAGCTCGCTGATGACCCGGCCCACCGCGTACACCATGAAAAATTCGCCCAGCAGGGAGCCGGGGGCGCGCTTTTTCGGGTCGGTCAGCCAGAAACGCGCCTGAAGGTAAACCAGCAGGACCAGCCCCTCGAAAAACGCCTCATAGAGCTGCGAAGGATGCCGGGGGGGGATCAGCACCAGCGGTGTGCCCTCGGGCATGCTTTTGGGAAAAATAAAGGCCCAGGGCACTTCGGCGATTTTGCCCCACAACTCGCCGTTGATAAAATTCGCCACCCGCCCGAAAAGGATGCCCGCCGGGGCCAGGGTGACGGTGATGTCCGCGATTTTCCAAAAACTCTGCCCCACTTTTCTGGAAAACAGCAGCACCCCCAGGTAAATCCCGACAAAGCCGCCGTGACTGGCCATGCCCCCCTCCCAGACTTTGAAGAACGAGAGCGGGTTGCTGAAAAACGCCCCCGGCGTGTAGAGCAGCATGTACCCGAGCCGCCCGCCCACCAGCGTGCCGATGATGATGTAGGTCATCAGGCTCATCTGCTGCTCGGGATTCAGGGGCGAGCGACCGCGCTTGAAGTACAGGCGCAGCAGCAACGCCCCCACGACGAAGCCCATCACATAAGCCAACCCGTACCAGCGCACGCCCGGCAGGGGCATCCACTCGGGGAAATGGATCAGGATCGGGTCAAAATCGCAGACCGGATATTGCAGCTCGGCGGCGTCCATAAAGCCAAGCACCATGACGCCCGCCCGCGCCCGCGTCCAACTCTTTTAGCCGGAAGATTCGAAGGGCTGGATTTACCGCTTCAGCCGGGCGCCGGTGTAGAGCTCTCTGAACGTGTCCGGCTTGGAGATATTTTCCCGCAACGCCTGCTGAAGCGCATCGGAATTGGCAAATTCGCCCTTTAACATCAGCAGGGACAGATTCAGATGATCGCCGTTCCGGTCGAGCTTACCCAGGAGATAGACTTTTTCGTTCTTCTTGAACGTACCATCGTTGAGCCCTTGCAGTTGCAGGTAGCGCACACCGTCAAACTCGACCGGCCACGCACGGTAACACTGCGTTTTCTCGGCATAACCGGTCGTGGCCACCACGTACTCGGTGGCTGAGAGCTGCGAGACCACGGCCGTGATGGAGTTGGCCGGGTCATCGGGCTGGACCAGCGTCCAGGTGCCAAGGAGAGCGGGATCGACGGGAACATTGGCCTCTTCTGCCAACGGCACTTCATAGACGCAACCTCCCAGCAGGAGGGCTACTCCCAGCCCAAGCGCGGCCAGGAGGGAAACGAAACGCGTTTTCATCGGTTTTTCAGGGTTGGATAAAGAGAATCGTACGGATCGGCGCCGTTCAGGGCCAGCCGTCCTTAAAGGCATACGCAAGGAGCCAACAGCCGGTCAGGAAAAGCGCGACACAGCCAAGCAGGACCAGAACCAAAAGCACAAGGACAAGATATGCCCCCGCCGGGCGAGAGTCAAGCAGGCGTCACGCCTCATGCTGGCGGTTCCCGGTCGAAGCCCCACTGTCGGAGGCCTCCTGAGGGGCGGAGTGGCCGTTCTCGGCCTCCTCGTCCTCGTGGCGCTGGCGGGCAAGCTCGCGCATGTCCACGGCCATGTCGTCCTTTTCAAAGATTTCCTGCCCGAGAATGTGCTCGATGATGTCCTCCATCGTGATGACCCCGGCGGTCGAGCCGAACTCGTCCACCACCACCGCGAGCTGCTGATGACTGGAGAGGAACTTCTCCAGTGCGTGCGCGCCACTGGCGTTTTCCTGCACAAAGATCGTGGAGTGCATGATCTCGGACAGCCGCTTGCCGTCCTCGTCGTTGGCCTTGGCCTTGAGCAGGTCGCGGCGGCGCACGAGGCCAACGATGTTGTCGATGTTGCCCTCGTACACCGGCATGCGGGCAAACGGAACGTTCGGGTGCTCGGCGAAGACCTCGCCCACGGTCTCGTCCTTATCGAAGGCGAGCACGACCGTGCGCGGAGTCATCTCGTCGATGACGCGGATCTCGTCCAGCTTGAGGGCGTTGGAAATAATCAGGCTCTCGTCCTCGGTCAGCGAGCCCTCCTTGGCGCTTTTTTCGGCTAGCAGGCGGATTTCCTCGTCGCCGATTTCCTCCACATTCTTGCGCCCTGCAATGAGCAGGATGAACCAACTGCACAGGCCCGAAATCGGCCGCATCGCCACGCGAACCGCGTGCAGCGGCATGACCATGTGCGGCTGCATCGCCGGGCGGTAAAGCACGCCGAGGTTTTTCGGCAAAATCTCCGAAAGCAGCAGGATGCTCACGGTCATGCCCAGGGGGATGACGTACTTGGCCGTCGGGCTCGCGCTGCCCCAGATGCTGGCCGCGAGCACGCCGCAGATGGTCGCCCCGAGGGTGTTGGCCACAGTATTGAGCGAGAGGATCGCCGAGGAGGTTTCCTCGATGTTCTGCTTGAAGGTCTCAAGCATCTCGCCCTTGCGCCGGTTGCGGGCCTTGAGCGTCTCGATCTCGGCCGCGGTGGTACTGAGAATCATAGCCTCCAGCAGCGAGCAGAAGGCGGAAACGCCCAGCGTGAAGATGACTGCCAACCAGAACGCAGTCATCGCGAGAAAACCGCTCCGGGGCGGCTACCAGGAAAAGGATCGTCGTCGTCCATGATGTGCGAAGCGGCAATCGGGGCGCGCCGTTGCGCTGGCCACCCGGCTGGGTCGCCTTCCGTGCTGGAACCGTGATTGCATCTTCATCGAGAGGTGGCGGGCGGGAAAAATATTTTTCTCAGCCTTTTGCCGTTACAAGTGATAGTAAGATAAGAGTCCCGGTCGCGGGCAAGCAAACATTTAACCGTTTACAGTTTTACAAATCCTTAGTAGCTAAAAGCCTTGACCGTTCTTGGAAGCCGGTCGTACCATCCACACTATTGATACCCTCTGCCATGTTCAAAAAAGTCAACCTGCTTGTTCCTGCCCTTCTAATTTCAGTCTTCGCCACCGGCTGCTCAACTTTTGAGAAAGGCTCTCCCGAGGCCGTCGAGGTGCAGAGCTTCCCCCCCGGAGCTAACGTGTACGTAAACGGTGACCTCGTCGGTCAGACCCCGTACACCGTCGAGCTGGGGCGCAAATCCACCGCCACCGTCGAGGTCGAGAAAGACGGCTATCGCACCAAGACCGTCAGTGTCGCCCCGATCGAAAACGAAAACTCGCGGGATGTGGTGCAGTTCGGCCTGCTCCACGAAGTCGGCTACTACCAGAGCCTCTCCCCCAACCCCATTTCCGTCCAGCTCGTCCCGAACGAGATCCCGACCTCCCGCAGCGCCGACCAGTACGGCGAAATGCTTGAACTGATCAGCGTGGTTGACCAGCAGCGCGAAAGCGGTCAGATCGACCCCGTCGAGCACAAGTACAAGGTCGAAAAGATCATTGAATTCTATACAGAGTAAGTTGTTGCTTGTTGTTATACCCCCGCGAAACCCGGCCCTTGTGGCCGGGTTTCGCATTTCTGGGGGTCAGGATATTTTTAACCTTTCCAGCCGGGCAACGGTGCGCCACGCTCACCTCCATGAGTGACATTCCCAGCGAGCTGAAGTACACCGAAGACCACGAATGGATTCTCGTCCAGGAGGACGGAACGGCCCTGATTGGCATCACCGATCATGCCCAGGAAAGTCTGGGGGACATCACCTTCGTTGACCTGCCCCAGGCCGGGGACAGCTTCGCCCAGGGCGAGACCTTCGGCGCGGTCGAATCGGTCAAGGCCGCCTCGGACCTGTACATGCCCGTTTCCGGCGAAATCATCGAGTCCAACCCGGACCTCGACGCCGCTCCCGAGTCCGTCAACAACGACCCCTATGGCGCCGCCTGGATGATCAAGGTCAAGGTCAGCGATCCCTCCGAGCTGGACAAGCTCCTCAACGCCGCCGCCTACGAAGCGATCCTGTAGGCAGCATTTTTCCGGCAAGCTCATTGCAGGAGTATTGGACAGTCGCCTTCCACGGAACGGGAAGGGGGGACAAGCGCATCTCTGCGCGCCGGGGCGTCTCCATGCTTACGTGCGGTCACTCATTGCGGGTATCCCTGCGAATACCGTACCGTCGCCCGAAATCACATATTGGTAAAATTTCTGGAAAGTGGGACGGCTTCCGTCCAGCTCTCTTCCAATTCGAGTGTTACGATCCGACGAATCGAACGTGAAGAGGTGCCGACCTGTATCTCGTAACTTCCAGCGTCGGCACGCCACTGTTTGCCGTCTGCATCAAAATAGGCGAGATCCCTTGGAGACAGCATAAGGACCACGGTTTTCATTTCACCGGGCTTGAGCGCAACTTTTCTAAAGCCCTTCAGTTGGCGAACGGGTTTGTCAACCCGCGGCTTTGGGTCGTGCACATAGAGTTGCACCACCTCTTCTCCGGCACGGTTGCCGGTGTTGGCCACCTGAATGTGGACTTCAACTGTGCCATCGGCTTTCAAGCTCGCCTGGGAAAGGGCGATCTCACCGATATCAAAGGTGGTATAGGATAAGCCGTGTCCGAAAGGAAAGAGCGGCTCGATCCCCGCTTTATCAAAGTGACGGTAGCCAACATAGATACCCTCTTCGTACTTGGCCACACTTTCATTTTTCGAGTAATCGCCCGTCCCTGGAAAATTGCCATAATCCGGGTAATCGCTACGCTTGAGCGCCAGTGTGACGGGGAGCTTACCGGAGGGATTGACCTCACCGAAGAGGATGCGTGCGATGGCCGCTCCGCCGTTTTCGCCCGGAAGCCAGGCTTCGAGCACGGCCGGGACAGCATCAACCCATTCAGACATGTCGACTGGCCCGCCATTGTTCAGGACCACCACGGTGTTCTGATTAGCTGCGGCAATTGCGCGGATCTGTTCAGTCTGTCCCATCGGAAGGTTCATCGTACTGCGATCAATCGCCTCGCCCTCGGTTTTCAGCGTGGATGCACATACGATGGCGATATCAGCCTCTCGCGCACCAGTTACCGCCTCGGTTGCGCCCGCTGGAGCCGGCGGCATCCACTCGAGTCTGGCGAGCATCTTGTTCCGCTTGTAAAGGTATTCGAGCTCAAGCTTATAGACTTCTCCAGACTGTAGCGGGATGTCTACAAACATCAAGCGCTCACGGGAAGCCCAATTACGCTGGCGCTCGAGCACGGTTTTGCCATCGATTTTCAACTGGAAACCGTCATCGGCCATAAAGCCGAAATAGTAAACCCCAGAAACAGGCACCGAAAGATCCGTCGTCCATCGGACGCTATACCTCTTGAGGGGGATGCCCATCTTTTGGGCAGTAATGCCTTCGAAGTCGATTTCAGGTTCAACACGGGTCAGAACAGGCTCCCCCTGATAATTCATATTCTCGAAATACTCCGCCCTGAAGCCGGAGTCGTCCGTTCCCGGCACTCTCACATAGTTGCCGGCCAATAATGTCGGTTGACGGAAAGGGTAGTAGTGGACTTTAATGGAATTACCCGCTTCCTGCTCAATACCATCGAGTATCTGAACGGTTTTAAACGGCTCTACCCTGGGGCTGCCCTCGGCGCCAATCATCAGGTCCTTGGCTGGCTGGCCGATTACGGCGATGGAACGGACTTTCTTTCGCCCAATGGGCAATACCCCCCTCTCGTTCTTGAGCAAGACGATGCTTTTTTCTGCGACTTCCTGGGCCAGTTGACTGTGTTCAGGTGCGTTTATGCGGGAGTTATCCGGCTCATGCACATGGTCGAGCAAGCCAACACGAATAATCGTCCTGAGCATGCTCTTGGCCGAGGCGTCTATGGCCTCTTGCGTGACAATCCCATTCCGTAAAGCGGTTTTGATCTCAGCGGGCGTGGCGTATTTGCCATCCGGCATTTCCAGATTGTTCCCAGCCTGCACCGAAGCGACATCATGAACCGCATGCCAATCGGAGATAACGACGCCATCAAAGCCCCAACCTTTCCGAAGGACATCCGTAAGCAGATAAGAATTTTCCGAAGCCTGAACACCGTTAACCTTGTTGTAGGAACTCATGACGGTCCAGGCACCCGCTTCCTGCACGGAGGCCCGGAAAGCTGGTAAATAGATTTCACGCAGAGCCCGCTCACTGACCTGGACATCCACAAAACTACGATCTGTTTCCTCGTTGTTCGCCGCAAAGTGCTTGGCGCAGGCTGCCACGCCGTTTGACTGCAAGCCCCGGATGTAGGGCACAGCCATGAGTGCAGTCAGGTAAGGGTCTTCGCTGAAATATTCCCCGTTGCGTCCGCCCAACGGTGAGCGGTGGATATTAATGGCTGGCCCGAGCAGAATTTGTGAACCGGGTCCCTTGTTCAGTGTTTCGACGGCCAAGGTCTCCCCAATACGGCGCAACAGCTCGGCATCCCAGCTTGAGGCCATGGTAACACCAGAGGGAAAAGCTGTAGCTGGTCCACGCGTCTCTTTCGCTCCACCCCGGACACCTTGCCCGGCATCCACCATCGTCATCGAAGGCACTCCGAGACGTGGAATCGGTGTCGAACCGAAACTACTACCCGCCATCAGTGATAGTTTTTCATCCTCCGTCAGTCTGTCGAACAAATCATCCACACGATCATTGAGGGGGGCGTCAGGGTCCTTATAAACTGGGGTTTTTCCGGATACAAGACCCAAACTCGCCACAAATGCCATAGCAGCGATTACTACGCAGGGCTTGACGTGTTTATTTAAGGACGAGGGTATAGTCGTAATCATCGTAAATTGATTGAAAATTGACTCAATAGTGACGCTGATCTACTCCCAAACAGCATAGCGCGGGACGATCAGAGTTCTGGCGATTCCGGTCCCCTCCCATTCAATCTTGGCGCTCTCCAGCATGATGAGCGGTTCTCACAAAGGATCCCCACAGGGGCTGAAAGTTAAGCAACGGCAAGGGCGGCACTGGGGCAGATTCTCGCATGACGATATAGAAACAGCTTCTTGAGGATAACAAGGAAGGCATTACAGGTCCAGTCACGGAATAACGTGACTGCTGCGGACCCATGCAAAGGCAATAGCAGGGCTATGTTTTAAAACTTCGAAAACGAGTAGCCACAGTGAACTTTTCAGACTAGAGCATTTTCGCTTTAATCTGTCGCCTGAGGCTGAGCTGCTTTTGAGTTCCGGCAAGGCGCTTTCATGGGAGGTTGGGCTATCAGCCCTGCCCCCATGAAAGGAACGCCGCCAAGGCTCAAAATCTGCCAGTCCTTCGGATGGGGCCTGTCTTGAAGCCCGCAGCCGCCTGGCGAGGCTTCAAGACATTTCCCCACCTCAGACGACAGATTAAAACGAAAGTTCTCTAGGTACGTCAGAAGCGTTGCTAAGTCCTGCGAAGAGAATACCGTACTTGAGCCTCTTGCTAGCGGAAAAGCAGGATCGGCACGCGACAGCGGCGCAACAGGTCGCTGGTCGTGCTGCCGATGAGCAACTGCCGGATGCGGCTGTGCCCGTAGGCCCCCATGACCAGCAGGTCCGCGTCAACGTCCACCACGTAGTCCTCGATCGAATCCTCGACATTGCCGGTCAACACCTGGGCGTGGACATCGAAGCCGGCGGCCCGCAGCTTCGGCTCAGCCTTGGCCAGATGGCCCGAAGCCTCACCCTTACCGTGACCTTCACCCACGCTGATCAGGTGCAGTTCGAGCCCCTTGAGGAGCTTACTCTGAGCCATCCATTCGAGGGCCTTGAGGCAACTTTCCCCGCCGTCATAGGCGAAGACCACCCGTTTGACCTCGCGGTACTCGCGGTTGGTTACGAGGCAGGGCATTTTGCTGGCGCGAACCACGCGTTCCATGTTGTGCCCGAGGTGTTCCATCGCAGCCTCGGCGTTCTCACCGCGCTTGCCCAGGATAACCAGACCGGCCTCCTGCTCCTCGTAGTCCTGAATCGCATCGACCAGGATGCCGACCTCATGGTGGAACTCGACCGGACAGTTCACTCCCGCATCGGCGAAAATCTTCAGGCCGTACTCCTTGATCATTCCGGCCTTCTGCTTCTCGATCTCGTCAAGCTGCCCCATCACCGCGGTATAGGGCGAGGCCCCAAGGCTGGCCCCAAGGTCCATCAGGAACGGAGCCTCATACTGGTGAAGGTTCGAGACGTAGAGCATATCCACCCTCGCTCCGGTCCGTCCGGCTACCCAGGCAGCATAACGGCAAGCCGTTCCGGAATAAGCGGATCCATCCGTACACAACAGCAATCGCTTCATAGGGGTAAGATAAGTTAATAACGCGCAGGAGACAAGTGCTTTGCAACGATATGCCGCCCCATTTCCACGCCTGAAACCACCTTCGACATGGCCTCAACGCCGGGTCAAAGGGCCTTCGTGGGCAGCCCCGATCTGTAATCAACATTCAAGAAAACCGGCACGCCGCAGCCCCATCCGGGACCGGGCCGAGGTCAGTCCTCCTGCCGGGGCAGGTGCCCCTTGCGGAAAGAGTCTTCCTCCTTTTGCAAATGGCGGCGCAGCAGGCCCATTGCGGCGAACACCTTGAGGGCGCCGAGAAAGAGTCCCAGCGCCATCAGGGGCCCGAGCAGGTTATTGAATTCGAAAGGCTGAGCGATTGTCGCGAGGAGTGAGAGCATGGAGGCTAAGCTTGAACAACCGTTCCGCTGGGCACAACTCCCTTTTTCATCACGATAAGCACGCCGTCACGCACGTAAACCGAACCCTCTTGCCAGTTGTCGGGCTTGCCCGCCGGGTCGAGCACGACGTTGTCGCCGATGCGGGCGTTTTTGTCGATGATGGCGTTGCGAATGCGGCAGTTGCGCCCGATCCCGAGCGGCAACTGGTGCCGGGCGGCCTCCTCGGGGGATTCCATCCAGTCCGCCCCCATCATGACGACGTTTTCCAGGTCGCAGTTCTCACGCACCACTCCTCGGACGCCAAGCACCACACGGCGCATACGGCCGGTATCGACCAGACCGCCACCAGCGGAAAGCACGTGGTCCAGGTGGCAGTTATTAAACTTGGACGCAGGCAGGTAGCGGGCGCGGGTATAGACGGGGCGCTCCGGATCAAAGAAATTGAAGGGCGGCACATTGTCAGTCAGCGCCAGGTTGGCGTCGAAGAACGAGCGCACGGTCCCGATGTCCTCCCAGTACCCGTCGAACAGGTAGCTGACCAGCTTCTTCTTGCCCAGCAGGCTGGGGATGATCTCCTTGCCGAAGTCGGTCTGGTCGGTTTGCAGGGCCTCGTACATGACCTTCTTGCTAAAGACGTAGATCCCCATCGAGGCCAGGCACACATCCCCCTTACCCTTGGACTCACTCAGGGATTCGCGCAGGCGCTCGCTGATCAGCAGGCCATCGATCACGGCGGGATCGGTCGGCTTTTCCACAAATTCCTGGATCGTGTAGTCATCCGAAACCTTCATCACGCCCAGGCCGGTAACTTCGCTCTTGAGCACGGGCTTGGCGGCGATGGTGATGTCGGCCTTGGTCTCCAGGTGGTGCTCGACGATCTTGCGGAAGTCCATCCGGTAAAGCTGGTCGCCGGAGAGGATGAGGAAAAGGTCTTCGTCGTTGGCCCCGTAGTGGTGGAGGTTCTGGCGCACGGCGTCCGCCGTGCCCTGATACCAGTTTTCGCCGTTCTCGGTCTGTTCGGCCGAAAGAATGTCCACGAAACCGCCGCCAAAGGGGTCGAACTGGTAGGAGGACTGGATGTGGTTGTGCAGCGAGGCGGTGTTGAACTGCGTGAGGATGTGAATCTGGTTGTAGCCCGAGTTCAGGCAATTGCTGATCGGGATGTCCACCAGCCGGTATTTGCCCGCCAGAGGCACAGCCGGTTTGCAACGTTCCTGGGTGAGGGGGTACAGACGCGTGCCGCGTCCGCCACCCATGATTACACAAATGACTTTTCTCTTCATGGCAGGGCAGTAGATAGGGGTTGGCTTGATGGATACGAACGGAGCCGGGATCGTCAACTTCCGCTGGTAAAATGGCTTGCAGTCAAATTGCTTGAAAAAAACGGCGATTTCCAGATTCTTTTGAGGACCAGCCGAATTAATTAGTGAATCGTCCGCCACCGCGGAACCAAACGGACGAGCCGGCTCTCTCTAAAACCTTTTTAGCTATCATATGTGCGGAATCGTAGGTTACGTCGGCAAGCATGCCGCCAGCTCCATTTTGGTCGAAGGACTCAAGCACCTCGAATACCGGGGCTATGACTCCTCGGGCCTCGCGCTGTCCGAGGGCAACGACATCGAAGTCATCAAAAAGACCGGCCGGGTGGCCGTGCTGGCTGGGCTGGCGCAGAAGCGCGCCTCCAAGGCCCGGATGGGCATCAGCCATACCCGCTGGGCCACCCACGGCGGTGTGACCGACGAGAACGCCCACCCCCACCTGAGCTGGGACGGCAAGATCGCCCTCGTCCACAACGGCGTGATCGAAAACTACCAGGCGCTGCGGACCTTTCTGGAGGGCGAAGGCGCCACCTTCCGCTCCGAGACCGACTCCGAGGCGCTGGCCAACCTCATCGCCTACCACTACGCCCGCCGCGACAAAAACGACGCTGCCCACAACCCGCTGGTAAGCGCCGTGCGCCAGAGCCTGCTCCACGTCGAGGGCACCTACGGCATCGCCGTCATCTGCTCCGAGCTGCCGGACGAGATCGTCGGCGCGCGCAAGGGCTCCCCCCTGTGCATCGGCGTCGGCCAAGGCGAGAACCTCATCGCCAGCGACGTGGCCGCCTTCGTCGGGCGCACGCAGAACGTCGTTTACCTCGACGACGGGCAGATTGTCCACCTCACCCGCGACGACTTTACCATCACCACCATCGGCGAGGAGACCGTCAGCCCGGTCATCAACCAGATCGACTGGAAGATCGAGGAAGCCGAGCTGGGCAGCTTTACCCACTTCATGGAGAAGGAAATCTTCGAGCAGCCCCAGGCGCTCGAAAACGCCATGCGCGGCCGCTTCTCCGACGACGAGTCCACCGCCAAGTTCGGCGGGCTCAACCTCGACGCCCGCGAGTGGCGGCAGATCGACCGCATCGTCTTCTGCGGCTGCGGCACCGCCTGGCACGCCTGCCTCGTGGCCGAGTACCTGATCGAGCGCTACGCCCGCATCCCGGTCGAAGTCGAGTACGCCAGCGAATTCCGCTACCGCAACGCCCCGCTGGACAAAAACGCCCTCTTTTTCGTAGTCAGCCAGAGCGGCGAGACCATTGACACCCTCGAAGCGCTTCGCGAGGCCCAGCGCAAGGGCTTCCGCGTGCTCGGGATCACCAACGGCGTCGGCGCGACCATCGCCCGCGAATCCGACGGCGGCGTTTACCAGCACTCCGGCCCTGAGATCGGCGTCGCCTCGACCAAGGCCTTTACCGCCCAGCTCCTCATCTCGGGCATGCTCAGTCTCTACCTCGGGCGCATGCGCGACCTGTCCTTCGGCGACGGGCGCGAGATGGTCCAGGCTTTCAAGTCCGTCCCCGGCCTCGTCAGCCAGATCCTTGACCAGGCCGACAAGATCAAGGCCATCGCCGAGCGTTACGCCGACCATCAGGACTTCCTCTTCCTCGGACGGCAGAGCATGTTCCCCATCGCGCTGGAGGGGGCGCTCAAGCTCAAGGAGATTTCCTACATCCACGCCGAAGGCTACCCGGCAGCCGAAATGAAACACGGCCCCATCGCCCTCATCAGCGAACAATGCCCGAGCGTCGTCCTCTCGCCACACGGAGACACCCTGCAAAAAGTCCTCTCCAACATCGCGGAAACCCGCGCCCGCAAGGGCCGCGTCATCGCCATCACCAGCGCGGGCAAGGACTTCCCCGAGACGGCGGCGGACGACATCATCCGCATCCCCTCGGCCCACAGTTGCGTCATGCCCATCCTGGCCACCATCCCGCTCCAGCTCCTGGCCTACCACATCGCCTGCAAACGCGGCTGCGACGTGGACAAGCCGCGCAACCTGGCCAAAAGCGTGACGGTGGAGTAAATTTCCTATAACAAAAAGAGATTGGGGAATCCTTATCTCTTTTACGGCAATGCTCAAGACCCAGCGACTGTCGGTCAACTACGTCGGGAACAAGCGTACGTGTCGCCAAACACTTATCATTGAGCTACATAGTCAAGGACTCAATGACCGTCAAATAGCCGATCACCTGAACGGATTGAATATTACCTCACCTACAGGGAAAAGGTACTATCCTGAGCTTGTATTCGCTGTTCGTAAAAAGCTAAAGGCACGCCAGCAGAGACTTGAGGAATCAAAGCTATCCATTGGGAAAATGGACATTTGTAAATTAATTGTAAAAAATAAAGAAATGCGATAAATTTTCAAAAAAACCCAAAATCCGGAATCGAGGCCTATAAATACTAGTAAAAGGGCCCAACAATGACTTCGGATAGTATACGCAATGCAACCAGATTATTCCTAAACAGTAGGATAGAAGACTATTCAAATTGCATAGCTCTCACCTTAACGATGAAACAGCATTCAGGGGGCTTTAAATTAGACGAAGTGCGTGCCAGCAAGAACTTTAGGCACTTCATGAATATACTAAATAAGAAGACATTTGGCAAGGCTTTTCAACGTTTCGGGAAACGAATATCAGTCGTACCAGTGATGGAAAACTCAGAAAACGAACGTCTGCACTTTCATGCCTTACTTCAATGCCCTGATAAATACTCTTCGACTGCGGGCCAGGCCATTTTTGCGCTAAAAGCACAGTCTTTATGGAAAAAGACACACTTTGGATATGACCAAACGTCCAGTCGGTTGGCGGCCGACGAAGGCTGGACAGGTTACATAACCAAACTCAAAGGACAAGCCGATCAGATAGACTGGGAAAATTTCCACTGGAATTGACGGGTATAAACCCCTTTTCCATTTCCGAGTAGCATATCAAGGAGGGCGGATGCCAACATCTAGGGAATAAAAAGGTGCGGAGGGCGAGAGGGTGCTTAAGCATGGCGGTTTGCGAGAACCAACATGTCAACAAGAAGCTACCGTCGCCTCCGCGTGGAGGATCGTCCCATTATTTATCGCATGCGTAAAGCCGGAAAGAGTCAGCGCGAGATCGCCCATTTTCTGGGGTTTTCTCAATCGAGCATCAGCAAGGAGCTGAGTCGTAATCGGGGGCTGCGCGGGTATCGTCCTGGACAAGCGCATGCCAAGGCGCTTGGGCGTCAGCAGTGCAAGCGTCGTCGTCACCGCGTGATCGAGGGAGAGTTGGAGGCCCTCGTGCGGGAGCGGATTGAGTGCAAGCACAGCCCCGAGCAGATCAGCGGAGCTCTGCGGCGGCAGGGGCGTCCGGCGCCTTCGCGTACGAGCATCTACACGTTTATCCAGGCTGACCGTGATCGCGGGGGCACGCTTTACCGGCACCTGCGCATCAACGGCAAACGCCGCTACCGGCACAAGAACAAAGCCAGCCGCCACAAGCTCCCGGCCCGCGTGGACATTGAGCTGCGGCCTGCGATCGTGCAGCGGCGCGAGCGTTACGGCGACTGGGAGGCGGACCTCATCGCCGGTTGCCGGGGTGGAGGCTACCTGCTGAGTCTTTACGAGCGCAAGAGCCGCTATGGGCGGCTGGCGCTGCTGCAAAGCAAAGATGCCAACGAGACCGCTGAGGCCATTATCGGCGTCCTGCAAGGCTACCGCGTGCACACCATCACCTATGACAACGGGCTGGAGTTCGCCGGACACCGGCGCGTCAGTGAGGCCCTCGGCGCAGCCGGATTCTTTTGCAAGCCCTACCACTCATGGGAAAAAGGCGGCGTCGAGAACTTCAACGGACTCGTCCGACAATACTTCCCCAAGGGCACAAACTTCCTCGATGTGGGCGAGCCTAGGCTCGCCCACATCGAAGCCCAACTCAACCAACGCCCACGCAAAACCCTACACTTCCTTTCTCCCAACAACCTCAAACTACACTTCGCCGCTTGACCACCTCAACCCAGCACAAAAATGATTCCTTAGAAGTTGGAATCCGCG